>JANNNN010000174.1:0-14905 GCA_031398555.1 Planctomycetia bacterium
GTTCGTAAAATCAGGTGCTCGTGACGCTTAAGTGTTTTTTTCACAGAAACATTTACGTTATGGTTGGTTTCCTATGGTTGCACTCTGCGGCAAGATGAAAAGTCGATCAGATACACCGAGAAGCATGTTATTATTCGCAGCCCAATGGAGAACAACGTTACACTTGTTGTTCACTACGACCAGTAATCGATATGTTAAGAGCAGAGCGTCGAGGACATGCAAATTATTCTATGCCATCAAGACATTCACTCGATTGCATTGAATTTCCCATGCCTCGCAATTACGACTTAAGATTGCAGTCGTGCTCCGCATCCGGAAGCTAAGCCGCCAAACAAGCTCCGAATTTGCCTGAAATTCTTCCATCCGGTATTCAACTTCAGCAACTGACGAATGCCTCTCAACGCGATGGGTTACTATGAAAATCTTGTTGTCGATGAGCAATCGATCTCCGACACGGATACGAAATAACAACCCTTCGCTGCGCGCGACGCGGATGCGATCTTTGGTCCACCAAATCTGCAGCAGCTGCGTCAACGCGCCTATCATCGCAAGCATTTTCTCACTCCACTTGAGATTTGAGTTTTTCAAGCTCGATCGAAAGCTGCTCTTGGCGCTCTTCGACTTCAAATCGTTCTTGCAACTCCTCGGCAGCAGGGTCTTTGCCATCCATGCGGTCCCAAGCTTCGCAAAGGGCTTCTTGACGATCAACTTTTCCCTCGAGTCGCGAGAACTGCGAGAAGGCCGATTGACTACCGCAACGGTCCATGGCGGTGTGAATCTTTTGCACTGAGGAGGCTCGAGCCATGCGCGCGGTCAGCAACGTTTTCTTCTGCCGAGCTTGTCGGATCTTGTCTTCTAAATCACGAACCGATTTCTGAAGCTTGCTCACTTCGGCTCGCTGCTTCTCGTACTCTTCTGCGTACTGATCGGCTCGTGTCTGAGCCGCCAGTTTTTGATCGAGCGCAGATCGGGCTGAGCTGTCATCCTTGCGTTTGATCGCAGCAGTCGCTCGATCAAGCCACTTGCCCGCTTCGACTCTCTCAACTTCAGCCCGCTTGCGCATTTGGATTTCATCAGCCACCGCTTCTGCCACACTGGCTCGAACTTCATCGAGTTCATTGCCCATGTCGATGATCAACTGATGTAGCATGCGCTCTGGGTCTTCAACCATCTCCTTTAGAGACGAGATGCTCGACCGCATGACCAAACTAAATTGACTAAGCCATTTCATTTTCATTGCCTTTCAGGAAAACATCACAGAAACTACCACAAACTTGTAAAACTAATTCCAAGTTGCCAACTCGGCACTCAGGAAACGAATCTTCGAAAGCAATTGCTCGCGATGGTTTTCACAGATCGCGGCCAAGGCGATCACCGCGATACCCATCCCCAGTCCGCCGATCCACAGCATTCCAGGGTTCGCGATCGCGGATTGAATCACCATCGCAACCAAGTCTGCAAATAGGAAAGCCGTTCCTACATAAACCAGCGTTCGAAGGCGAAGGCCGATCGCGAGAAGAATCACAAGAACGCTTAAGACCAGCAACGTTAGCAAGTGCAGCCAACTACCACCAAGAATTTGAAAGACTGGCGAAACTAGGATTACCAGGGCGCCCAAGTTGCGGATCGAGTTGTGCGCCGACACGGGTATCTCTTTCTTCATCAGTTGAACCATAGCGATAATGGTCACACCAAGTGGAACCAAAAAAAGCTGGAGGTCATACACCCTCAATGAACACCATAAGTGGACCGAGGCAACATTTAAAATCAGCGCTGAAGCGATTAGAAGAAATCGATTGGACGCTGCCAGCCCACGATGGAAATAAATTGCCGAAGCAGCCAGCAACATGGCAGAGTCTGCTCCAGCCAAAATTTGTTCGATACCCATTGCGCTGCGAAAGACGGTGATTCCGACCAGCAAGGCTGGACACGTCAGACCAATTTGGTCAAGCGGGTGTGAAGTGAAGCCCAACAGTTTGCTCTCCCGAGCAAATCTTGCGATAAGCAACGAAGTAAGTGAAACGGCCAGCACGATGGTTTGACTCACACCGCCACCGATTACCAATTGACCTTGCGATATCAGCCAACCGACAGCTACGCTGACAATCGCAATACTGCTCCAAAGATGTGTCGCGTGTTGTTTGCGAACCGCTTCGACAAATTCAACCATCGCTGCTAACAATAACGCGACTATCAACGTGGTTGTCTGTGTTGCATCTGCGGATCCAATCAGTAAACAGCTCAGTACAGCTGCTGAGAACAGGACTCGCAAGACAGACGTGCAGATAGTCCTCAGCTTCGCATCAAACCCAACTCGTCTCACATCCCATACGGCAGTGCTTATGGCGAGCGTCATTGTCAGAGCGGGTAAGAAAGTTTGACAGAGAGCTGGATTCTGAAGCAGTTCAACCCACGAGGTCACGCCGCTTAAGCCAATCACCAACATCAAGATCTGAACATTGGCCGCCATCGCAAGTGCGGTCCAACTGTTTTTTCCCTTGCGGCGTATGTCCGTAATCGCAAGACTGGTCAAGGACACAATCGCTGTTAGCCTTGCAACGAGTTCGAATGAACTGAGACTTAATCCAGCGCTGAGTACGACCCAAGCCAAGGCGACACTCTGGACTGAAAGTTGCGATTTTGAAGTCGAACGAATTGCGACCAGACTTGTAACAACCGCTGCTACCGACCAGATCAGTGGCAGGGTTGCGTACGTGACTGCAAAAGCTGAACTGGAAATAGCGAGCGCGGAGCACAGTAGCGGGAAAGCAATGGCCGCAGCAATTCCAGCTACTTGGTTCTTGAAGAGAAACCGTATCGCACCCAACCAGCACAGCACGGCGACGGTTCCGACCGGCGCGAAAAGTGGCATCAAAAACGCGTTTGACACTAGTATCGTCGGGATATGTACTGCGGCAATTAAACTCAGCAAGACAACAGCAGTCACATCGTGCAGAGGAAAGAGAAAGGCGGTGACCAGTGAGACCCGTTCGCCTGTTTCCGATGTTTTCGAGAACTGTTTTACATACGCTGCGGCCAGTCCTGAATGAGTGCAAAAGGGTAGCAGCGTTACAAAGCTCACGAGTGCACATACGATCGTTGCGCCCGTTGCGATCTCCAGTGGCGGTACATGTAGATAAACCGCTGATGCGACAGCTGCAAAGCCGATCATGCTCCACATTCCAAGACCGTAGTAGATCGTTCGAGTGCGAGCAGTCAGGATCGCGCAGCTAACAACAAGTGCCGTCAACGGAATGAGTCCGATTGCGTGCATGATTTCGCCCACTGTTCCGCCGTGACCAGTTGCCTGCGAAACTGTCACACAAGCAATGGCCCACAGCAACCAAATCGCAGCCATGCAAATGCTCAGGACGGCCGACAATCGGTAACAGTGTTGAATCGACTTCCCATCTTGATCGACAAGCTCATTGCGCCAGGCAAACGAAGGGACTGGCAAGCGGTTGACGAGGCGATCGATTTGAGGAAATGCGGCGAGGACACTGGCGAAGACACTTAGACTGGTAACGATATGCAAGTAGTGAATATCAGCGGCTTGCATAGCATTCGCAAAGGGGATCCACGTTCCAACTGCGGCCGTGATTGCCGCGATGGCGGGGAGCGTGTATCGTCGATCGCGGAACATGACGGCATAAAGGCCGAACAGTAGCAGGTTGACAACCGCAACTGGAAAACACGCCTTGATGTGGGTCCATGACAATGCGAACAGGGCCAGTGACAAGAGGGTTACGAAATGCCGCATTGGAATGGCGAAAGCAGGCGAGTTGCGACGAGCCGCTAGCGAGCTTACGCCGGCAACTGTCAGCAAGAATGGTAGGTAGCTCAGTCCGTAAAAAGCTAGCGGTAGGCGCTCTTCACCCACTGCAAAAGCTGCACTCGACTTTACTTGTTGAACCAAGCCCGCGAAAAGCGTCGGTGTACACTGGTAACTGATCGCCATCAACATCAGGCCGATCCAAACAAAGGCTGGCTGATTGGTTTCGCGAGTCGCTTGGAACATCATCAATCCGGCCAAAAGAGCCGTCGGTACAACTGCGTACGTCGTTTGCGAGATGTAAGAGAATCCGTAGAAGGAAACGACTACACCGAACAACGACATGCCGATTCCAACAACGAGCGGTGCAAGGATGTTCCAGGGCAGTGGACGCATGTTTCCGCCCGTTCGTTGACGGTGAACATCAGCGACTGCGCGGGTTGTCATCAGAACCGTGCTGGACATCAACACTAGCCCAAAACCCATCCATTCGATCGGCAGCGCTACGCCTGTTTTAATTGCGACCAACGCCAAGAACTGAATGCCAAGCAATGCAATCGGAAGAAATCCGAAGGCACGAGGCAAGTGATGCTCTTCAGTGATCCAGAACACGTGGCGGTTTATTTTAATCGCGCCAAGACTGGTCACTAGCCAAAGACCAAACGTAACCAGTACGGCCAGCCGAGTGTCATGCAACTGAGGCAGTGCACCGGCCGCGCACAGAATCAGATAGCTTGTAAGGAACGTTTGCTGCTTGCCACGCCAAAGGTATTCAAAAATCCGCGACGCGGAGTACCACGCGAATCCCAATGCGGTCGCGCTCAGTACCAACATTTGTACTCCAGTTGCACTTGAGTACGCCGACGTCGGCCCAAACAACCAGCTGAGTGACAGGAAGCAGATTGGAAGCAGCAACAGAGTTAAGTACTGCAAAACGCGAGCAGTGATTTGTAGCCCGAGGTGCTTTTGAGCAAAGTCCGAGAACAAATAGGTTAGTCCGGTGTAAGCTAGGATAGTTAGGAACTTGGCCTGCACGGGCCAACCGGACCATTCGTTGGTAACAATCATGAGCGACGAAGCCACCACAATTGCGGCACCAATTACAGCTAGCCATCGAATATTCTCGCGCCGGAAAAAACTATCCACGAAGCGTTCCAACATCGAACGCGCATCGTCCGTTCCCTGGACCAAAGCGTGGCCAGAGTTCCTTCTTTGGACGGGTTCAACTTGTGCATTATCAAACTGATCTTGATCCTCCAGTTTCGGTGAGGATCGCGACAGCGGCGCGTCGCGGCACACCAGCGTGGCCTCAATCACTTCGTCGTCTTCGTCGAATTTCGACTCGTGAGGCAGGTAGGCAGATGACATGGTAGGTTCCTCGCAATGCACGAAATGGATCGGTTTGCGAAGTGCACTATCGAATGCTGTGCCAAGTGAAAAAAGCCATGCCACACTAGTGGTCGTAACTTGCATGCCATAAACGAGTTGCAAGTTTTTCTGGATTTATTTCAGCGCCGCGAAGTAGGGCCGATGCAGTGAGGTAACTGCGGGCAGGCGGCATGTAGATGACTTCAAGGCGTGTGCAGCAGAAAAACGAAAAAACCGGCAGCTTGGGGGCAAGCAAGCTGCCGGCTTAATCGTAGGATGGGGCCATTTGTCCCGTCCTATTTTGCGCTTTTTTGTACTTATCGAATATTCGCTCGGGACAAATGGTCTCAAACTACGGCTCCGATTAGCTGTCAACCAATTCGGATTCAGCGTCTTCCGATTCGGATTCAGCATCTTCGCCGACTGCGTTTTCGGGTCCTGCGTAACCACCAGCGGCCATGATCAGCTCTTTGATTTCCGACGCAACGTCTTTATTCTCGAGCAAGAACACGCGAGCTTTCTCTTTGCCTTGACCAAGATAAGTCTCATTGAGCTTGAACCATGCACCGCTGCGAGTCACCACTTTGTGCACCACTCCCAAATCGAGCAAGTCACCTTCGTAGCTGATCCCGCAGTTGTGCATCATATCAAATTCAGCGATGCGGAACGGAGGTGCAACTTTATTTTTAACAATCTTGCAGCGAACGCGTTGTCCGACCACTTCTTCACCGTCTTTGAGCGCTCCAATTCTGCGCACATCAATTCGACATGAGCAATAGAACTTCAAAGCACGACCGCCAGGCGTTGTTTCGGGGCTACCGAACATCACACCGATCTTTTCACGAATCTGGTTGATGAAGATGACAACGGTCTTGCTTCGTGCAATGGCACCGGTGAGCTTACGCATCGATTGGCTCATCAAGCGAGCTTGCAGGCCAACGTGCGACTGTCCGATTTCACCATCGAGCTCTTGCTTTGGAATCAAAGCAGCGACCGAGTCGATGACGATCACATCCACCGCGTTACTCTTCACCAAGTGCTCGGTGATCTGCATCGCTTCTTCACCGCTGCTTGGTTGCGATACCAGCAGTGTATCGAGTTCAACACCGATCTTCTTCGCCCAGCTGGGGTCGAACGCATGTTCGGCGTCAATGATCGACGCGATTCCACCGTTCTTTTGAGCTTCAGCACAGATGTGAAGTGCCAAAGTGGTTTTACCACTCGACTCTGGTCCAAAAATTTCGATGATACGACCGCGTGGAACTCCGAGTCCACCGAGCGCCATGTCCAGCGACAGACTGCCGGTTGGTACACCGCTGATCTTCAGGAGGGCTTCGCCGCCGAGGGGCATGATCGAGCCTTCACCGAATTGCTTTTCAATTTGAGCGAGAGTGGTCCGTAGGCCGGGTTCGCGCTTGTAAACCGCTTCCATTCCAGTTGGCCCTTCGCTGGGCTTCTTTGACGTAGCGTTGTTAACAGGTTTTTTCTTTGCCATAGTCTTGCTCGCACTAGTAACCATTTCCCTGGAACTCCCAACCCAAAAAGAACTCGATAGAACTACAACTCGATTTGAGAACGATAGTAATCGCTGGAGTAGTTGTCGTTCGGACGTATCACCTTTTGGACGGTCAACAGACCACTGGGATACTACCGGATTCGCGACTCACTGGCAACTCACTGGCGACAAATATAGTATCGCGGGTGGTTGGACACCTATGGTCAAGGGTTTGTATAATTTCTGTCCTGGGTCAAGAAATCGAGTGGAACGGAGCATCCGCGAAGCAAATCGACCTGAAATTTAAGCTTTTTAGCTGTCGCGGATTGCAAAATTTGAAAGGACAAGTGCAAGCTGAAAAATTAGGCCACTTTTAGCTTATCCGATGGCGTTTCGGTGAATGCTAGCGTAATAGATTTGGCTTTTTTTCTTGCATCTGTGTGACCACCATGTCCTCCGTGGGAAAGAAATCAGCATTTCCCCACGATTGGCAGAGCGGTCTCACGGATAAACGCACCTTTGAATTGCAAGGCTCAATTGGGGTCTATTTTAGCGATGATCTGGTTGGCTTCGATCAAAGCGGCTTCTTTTACGGATGCCAACGTCACCGGAGCCCCACCGTGATCAAGGCTGACATCGGCGGCTTCCATAAAGGTAAACATCTCGATGGTTTCTTCAGGCGAAACAGGGGCTTCTCCACCCGCAAAGAAGTCGAGTATGCGCATCACAAGCGGCGCGTAGCCATCGTACTTGCCGCCTATTTCGACTGACTTCGATCCAAATACGACCAAGCCATAGTCGGCTTTCCCGTCGCGGATACCCCGAAACGTCCCAACACGACCATCGGCCCAATTGCCTGCAACGAAATCGGTTCCTTCGGTATGTATCCGCGTCACCGACTTGCAACCCGTTCCCATGGCGGTGTATAGCGATTCGACTCCATGCACACCGTACCAGTAAAGATCCGTGTGTGTCGCCTCCAGTGAACACGGTCCCCAGCTTGCCGCTCCCTTGACTTGCCCCTTCAAGGCGGGGTCTTCGCGCCAACGAATCGTATTAGCACTAAAGCGCAACGAGGAACTACTGAACCACTTGGCTTTGTGCTTTTTAGCAAGCAGATCGATCGCCAGGGCGTTTGCTAAATTCCCAGCCAGCGGTTTGTCGATAAACACAGGCTTGCCAGCGCGAAAAATTGGCAGTACCTGTTCAAGATGTTTGCGTCCATCAACGCTTTCAACGAGTACCGCGTCGACTTTGGTAAGTAGGGTTTCTATCGAATCGACGATCTCAATACCCATGCCCTTCAAATCCTGAGTGTATCCCGCCACACGATCGCGGCTGGTCGGCAAATCATCGCTGCCACCTGGAAACGCCGCTACAACTTGCATTTCGGCGAGCCTGCCTTTGCCCTCTGGATCATTGATCAGCTTTGCAAATGCCGGCACATGCGAAGTATCCAATCCGATCATTCCCAGTCGCATCTGCTTTACCTCTTGCTTAATCTCTTGAGCTTGCAGTGATGAACAAATGGCTGCACCAAACCACAGGACACAAGCGACCAGTCTCAATATCATGTTTTAACTTTCAAAAAAAGTGGCGTAAGTTCTCAGCTTGCGATTCGCTGCTGATGTTTTGCGTTTGCGGCTAACATTTTACATTTGCAAATCCGAACTAGGGCGATACTCGCCTTTTGGCACCGCACAAGCTGCCGAAAAACGCTACTTTCTCGGAGCGAAAAGCGACAAACCGGTTCCAAACACTAAAAACTTGGATCTTGCCAACCGAGCTGGCAAGGGGCCTAACAAGCAGGCTGCTTGCCCCAAAATCAGCTCCCGTCGCTAAGCGGTTGTGAGCTTCTGAGATAAGCGAAAAGGTCGCGAATCTGCTGCTCGCTCAAGGTATCCAACAAGCCTTCCGGCATGAGTGATTGTGGCTGTGGCTTCATCGACTCGATGCGATTTCGCTCGATTGTATACGATAACCCATCGACGGCTCGCAACGTTACTTGATCTGGCGAATCGTGTTCGATGAATCCGGTAAGTAATTGACCGGCATCGGTTAGCAACGCGTAACTCTGGTATCCCTCTCGCACTTCAAGGCTAGGACCGACAATGTTCAACGTCAAAGTACCGAGTTGATCGCGCTGATATCCGGTAAGGCTCGGGCCAATCTGCCCGCCACCGTCGAACAAGGTATGGCACCTACCGCATGACTGCATGTAGAGTTTCTTGCCTGCGTACGGGTCGCCATTGCCGCCCTCGATGATCGCCGCAATCTTACTCACCGCCAATTTCGCTTTGGGCAGATCCATTGTCCCGCTAACGGGATAAATTTTTGCAAGGCGATCCAGCAGGGCTGTGTCGCTGTGAAGCCGCATACTTCGGACCACTTCTAAAGGCACGTCGTTTGCGCCGACGCGGTGTGCTTCAACTGCTCCAGCCCAAGCCGATGTCCAATCCGCTCGTGACGCCAGCAAGGCTCCAACCGCCAAGCGCGTATCCTTTGACAGCGTAGCCCACTGCGATAAAAGCGATTCGGCAATGTTACCTTGCCCCAACGCCAGCGCCGCCACAGCCGAAGACTTGATGGCTTGAATTTTTTCTTCAGCGACTAATCGCAAAAGAGCCGCCGTCATTTGCTCGGCAGTCTTCGAATCCGTTGAACGCAGTTGCCCGAGAATCTGAAGCAATTGAACTCGTTCCGCCGGCGGTTGCCGGATGTCGGCGACTGTAGTGATTGCCTGTTCAAACGCCGCTTTGTCACCACGTCGTAATCGCAATGCGAGAGAAGGCCTGCCAAGTTCGATCAGACTATCGAGCACTGCATCGGGAACGGAAGCCAAAGTGCGACCTTCAAAAGCCTCATCAAAGCCTGCACTAAGCGGAGGCACCGCGCGAGCTCTTCGTTCGGTCGAAAGATTTTTTACATGTCTCAACAAACTTGCAAGATTTGACATCGACGCCTTCCCGCCTTTAAGGGCCCAGCGTTTTACCAACTTCGGCGCAATCTGCGAAGCGAACAACTCCCGATCCCAAAGTGAGTCAAGCTTCAATAACTTCTGCTCGAAGTTCACGTAATCGTCCGCATGCCTTTCTACCGCCCACCAAATCAAATGTGGCAAGTGGAGATCATCCTGCGGCAACTCTCGGTCAAGAAGAGCCCCGACCAGTTCCATCGACATATCGGCGGGCAAGCGTTTTGCCGAACTTGCGATTTGACTGAGCACCTGGGGATCTTGCTCACGAGCGGCAAGCCCCAACAACTCCGCCAACGTCTGGGAGTCAACCAGCTGGTCATCGCACACCAAACGCGCCGTCCAAGCTCTAACGTCGGCTGAGACATGGTTGGTTAGCGACCTTAGTTCGACGGCTGCTTGCTTGTCCGAGCCGAAAGGAATCGTGTCACCGATCCATCCGCACAAGTGAATCGTCCATAACGCTTCGAGCGCTGATTGCCCCTCAGTTCGCAACAATTTGTTCAGTGAATCGCGTGCACTACCTCGCAACGGATGTTCGGCAATGAGTTGCCGAGCGTGGGCGCGTTGCCAACGGTACGGGTGCTCTAGCCGTTTGAGCAACCACGCGAGCGATTCCGCGTCTTGGCCGCGCGCCTTCTTGGGTTCCCAATCCGCACCCAGCGAAGTTCCTGCGACACGGTAGATCCGACCATGATCCTTGTCGAGTTTGCCAACGTGGGCGTACAGATGAGCTACTTGAAAATCGTACCAATCGCAAACGTACGCGGCTCCATCTGGCCCGTCCGCAATCGCAACCGGTCGAAACCACTTGTCCGTGGTCTTCAGCGCAACGCCAACATCATCAGTTCGATAGGTCGAACCGCGGGGAATCAATTGTGTATTGATCAATGTCCCGTGCAATGGATCCACGCACAGCAGCGAGTCCGGCATTTGTGCTTCAAGGCTTGTACCTTTAGCCGCTAACATCGTATGCGTAAATCGTTGCAACGGATCGTGTTCCATTGGCATCAAGTAACCGAACGCATACGGGTTCGACAAGCTGCCATGTTTGGAAAAGCCTTTGCGAAAGTAGCCGCCCTGAACGTAGTGAAAACCGCGAGTGTCGCCACCATTATGTCCAGAAAAAACACGCCCAGAGTCATCGAATGCCACACCGAACGAATTGCCCCCACCCTCTGCGAACACTTCGTACTTTCGCAAGTCGGGATGGTAACGCCAAATCAATTGTCCCAGACTCTTTTGCGGCGGATCGCTCGACCCATAATTTGAAACCGCCGCCGAAACAGTACTCCCCTGGGCTGCATACAACCAGCCATCTGGACCCATGCACAAGCTATTAACAACGGAATGCGTATCCTCCAAACCGAACCCCTGCAAGTGAACTTCCGGTGGCCCATCGGCCTTTAAGTCGCCGTTGGCATCTGGATAGAACAGCAGATAGGGAGGCTGAAGAACCCAAGCCCCGTGCGACGTCGGCACAATCGAAGTTGCAATGTTTAATCCTGAAACAAAATCGCCAACCTCTTTGTAATTCCCACCAGCGTCCGTCTTCTCAAAGAGCGTAATCCGGTCGGCACCAAGCACATCTTGGCCAGGCGGTTTGGGAATGCGATCGTAGACGATCCGCCAAAAATTATCGCGACTCAGCTGCTTAATACCCGCCGGTTCCGGATACTGCAGATACTGTACAACCCACATGCGTCCATCCACATCGAAGGTTGCGAACAGCGGCTGACGAACTGTCGGTTCCGCCAATAGTTCGGTTATAGTCAGACCATCGCTCGTCACGAACTGTTTCAGCGATTCAGCCGGCGCGAGCGCCGGACCATCGGGCTGATCTTCTTTCTGCTGGGCTAAGACGGATAACGAAGTCAGCGCGATTACAGGAAGCCAACAAGTCAGAGCAGAGGAACGAACGTGCATCAATGGAACTCCGTCGTTGGGGCTGGCTGTCCGAGGTAGGATGGGTCGATTTGGCGGGAACGAATAGTGCTTCAACACAATTTAACTTTGGGATTAGCCGCAGCACGCTAGCACGCTAGCACCCGGTTCGCACGGCAGAAACCGGACGCTAGCGCGAGCGTCCCGCTTAGCAACATTAAACGAATAGTTGTTATTGCAGTGGTTTCGTCTTATCAGCCGGAACGCGTTAGCGAGCGTCCCGCTAAAAACCCCGGGAAAACGCGATTTTTCAAGCGACTGATCAGCCGGAAGGCGTTAGCCTCCGGTTGGAGACGTAACCGGAGGCTAACGTCGGCTAACGCCTTCCGGCTGATAAGACTAAACCACCGTAACGACAATTATCCTAAGCGGGACGCTCTCGTTAGCGTCCGGTTGTGGCTGAAAGCCCTCGGCTAACGCCTTCCGGCTGATCAGTCACCTATAAATTGCAATGCACTCATCGATTTCTAAGCGGGACGCTCTCTAACGCGTTCCGGCTCATTCGGTCATCCCCAAAGTTGAATTGTGCTGAAGAACTAGTGTAGCATAAGGGGCCAGTCACACTAACAAAAAATAATTAGCAACCCGGCAACGATAGTTTGCGCTGTGGACCGTGAGCCGGTGGCGCTAGAAATTGCAACGCGAGCCGCTGGCGCTCGCCACGGGCGTGGGAGTAGTTGCCCATGACTCGCGATGATCCGATCCAATGTCCGTCGTCGCAGCCGCAATGCGAAGCCCATGGCATTTGCGTTCGCGAATGCAACTTTTGGGTGTCAAAACACTACCAAATAGAAATGTTAAATCCGAAAACGTTTCAAGCCAGAAAAATACTCTACGTCCGGCCTATCCGATTCTTAATGGACTTGAGAGTCTCGATTGGGCTTTCGCTGGCATGGATCGCGGAACTTAAAGCGACGCGGGTACATCCGGACTGGAGCGCTTGATCCAAGTTGCCGACGTCGATACCGCCAATGGCGAATGCGGGAATGGAGATTTGCTTCGTAACTAGGCCTAGGAGTTCTGTACCAGGAAATGCGTCGAAAGACTTGGTCTGCGATGGAAAGGTAGGCCCGCAGCCGATGTAGTCAGCTCCGGCTTTCTCGGCTGCAACGGCCTGTTCTATCGAATGCGTCGAAATGCCAATCAATAAATTCGGACCAGCAATGCGTCTCGCATCGGCGTAGGATATGTCTTCTTGGCCAAGATGGACGCCTGCCGCGCCACTGGCGAGGGCGATGTCGACTCGGTCATTGATAATCAGTTTCGAAGTGGTTGACTCAAGTGCACACATGGCCGCTCGGGCGTAGCCAACTAAACGGCCACCATCGCAAGTCTTGTCTCTTAACTGCAGCAGGTCGGCACCCGCCTCCGCGAATTGACGTACTGCGGCCGCAAACGGATCGATCGGAAGTGAACAATCCATCAGCAGATACAGATTCGCTGATTTTGCGATGCCCTGCCGAAGCAATCGTAATTCAAGTTGCGCCAAAACATCATAGGCTTTGTAACGCAACGTTTTAAATTCTATACCAATCGACGGATCGATCAGCTTTGAAAACTCCTCCAAGCAACGAAGCGATTGGCCAACTCGTTCGCAGGCCGCACTAATGATCGCTTGCCAGTCCGCGCGATTGCTTTCGGTTTCTGTTGTGTGGCCAGTGCCCGCATCGGTCTCAGTGCTGCGTGCTGCCAGTCGCTGCAATCGATCAAGCTTTGAAACTGCCTCGGCCAAGTCGTGCCGGAGCGTCTTGACCCAAAGGGAGGCAACGGAGTCTTCGCGAATCAGCCGCGAAACGTCCTCGATCGTTCGCAGCCCTTCGGCGGCTCGATTTGCATTGACATCAAGTATTCGCCAAACGAATGGATCGGACACTGAATTAGTTTTCAATAGAGTAATTGACGGGAAGATAACTTCAGATTCCTACGATTCAGGCTGCAAGGGTCAATTATTTAGCGTCAAATACTCGTCGCTAATCATTGCCTGTCAGTATGTGTTACCATGAATCGCGAGCTTTAACGGGTCTTTCAGTATCTTGCTTATGTGGGTGTTACATGAAACGATTTACTCGAGCGATGCTATTTGTTTTTATCGTACTCACCGGAACGACCGGCAGCGACATAAGGGCCGACACAGGTTGGCTTGACAATGACCCAACTGCGATTTGGTCACGACCACCGGGGTTTTACAAACAGGGAAGTGACTGGATTGGGATTATCCATGTAAAGCCTTCTGTGTCCAGCGTTCGCCTAGCCGGCGATTTTACCGACTGGAAAGATCACGCTATTGAACTGACCAAGACGCCAGACGGAAAATTCTGGTGGCTAAAGGAAAAGGATTCTGTGTTCATTCGCCCCCCTAAGCCGGGCGACAAATATAAATTCATCCTCAGTGACGGAGGTAATGACAGATGGACGCAAGACCCTGCCGCGCGCCGCGTGGAGAATTCAGGACTCGGGAGCAGTTCGGTGGTCACCGTCAGCACTGATTACGTTTGGAACGATACCGCATGGACTCGACCGCAATGGTACCAGCATTTGATTTATCAGCTCCATCCTCTGAGATTTACCAGTCGAAATAAAGATGTTGCGGGGACAACGCTATCTCCACTCCGACAAGTTCGTGAAGAATTGAACAACAGTGGCGAAAATGATTATCTAAATCGTGTTGGAACAACCGCCGTACAGCTGCTGCCAGTGAACGAGTTCGCTGGTGATATTAGTTGGGGATACAATCCTTCTTTTTTCTATGCCGTCGAGTCATCCTACGGTTCGCCAGACGACTTGAAATCGCTGGTTGACACTGCCCATCGAAACGGCATCGCAGTAATTTTGGACCTTGTCTATAACCACGGCGGAACCGGCGATAATATCCTGTGGGACATAGCACAGGAGAACATGCATTCCGGAACTTACTACGACGGCGATACAAAATGGGGAGCAATGATTAACTTTGACAATGACGTAGCTCGCCATTTCTTTGTCCAAAATATTGCGTTTCTTGCTAAAGAGTATCACATTGATGGCTTTAGATTCGACTTTACTCGACCCATTCATGACGAAAATGATTCGAACATAGAACAACGTGGAAGCGGTGGTGGCTGGAATTTCTTGAGGGAGGTTCGAGAGAAAGTCAAGGCAGTGGATCCTGGAATTATTTTGATTGCGGAGGAACTGCCCAACACGTGGTATGTAACGCGTGAGGTCATCCATTCTAGCTTTGGCGGAGATTCACATGGCCCCTTCGATTCGCAGTGGTGTGATCCATTTCACGATCGTTTCAAGGCTGTGTTAACTGGCCAACATCTCAACAACCTTTACGACACCTTCACTGAATTTGGCGATAGTTGGCAGG
>JANNNN010001143.1:0-1028 GCA_031398555.1 Planctomycetia bacterium
CGAGTTTCTGGCGCTATGGGTTTCCGAACGCGCAAAACATGAGGAACACGGATAGTGGCAACATGAAAACTCCTGCCACTTGAATTTGCCAAGCTCGTTCGTGTCCCATTCTTTCGTAAATCTTAAGGACTGCTGCTGGCGCGATGAAACGGAACATTGCCTTCAGTACGAAAACCCATCCAATCAGCGTCAAAGCGACGTCCGGAAACGTCCAGACGTTGTGAAACGAAACAATCAATGCACCGATATTCAGATATAGGAAGCCTTCGGCAAATGGTCCCAGTTTGCCGAGGCTGTGTAACTTGGCGAAGTAGTCTACCCACACGTTCCGCTGGAAAACGTGCGACAGCCCGATAACCAAAAAATTTACCGAAGCAAAAATCTGGATTGCCTTTTCCATTTCAACTCCTGAATTTGTCGCCAAAACATTTAGGCCACGAGATGCGATCATCCCTTCCAATTCTTTCGTTGCATTCCCCAGTTCGACTCCAGTGCCACGGACTGCAGGTCAGCCAGTGTAAGCTTATCGCGTCCGCTCTCAACCGGTGGCAGAAACAGCACCGCTTCCTGAAGATCAGGCGAAAGCAGATTCAAGTTCATAACCTGCGTAATTCGCGCCCGGCTCACCTGTGCCAACTCTGCAAGTTCCGAATAGTCCGAAACAGTCCCGTCAGCAATCAGCCCCTCGAACCTAATTGCCAGTGCCATGAGTTTGGCGATACGAGGCGTCCGACCAACGACTGGCGGCTTAGCCTTTTGAGCCTGCTTCTTCTTTCCCTGTTTGCCGAAGTGAATGGTCCCTTCAACTTTCATGCTGCTCTCCCAAATGCCAAGATGCCAGTTGGATTAAATGAGACAACTATGCGTCCAGTGGAGCCGTCATAGTCAACGCGTTCGATTAACAGTTCAACTACTTGGGTCTGTTCGGCTGGTGTCAACGCAGCCCAGAGCCCGTCAAACTGTGTGAGCGCTGCGGCTACTTCGCGCGGATCGATAACAAGTACTTTTGATCGCGCCTCATAAAGTTC
>JANNNN010001174.1:0-6146 GCA_031398555.1 Planctomycetia bacterium
CAACGGCGGCCAGCTCTTGGACAGTTGCAAGACGACTCCGCCGCTGCTACAGCCATTGATATCAATACTAGTGGGTTCGCTGGTATTTTTTTATTGTTCGTTTGCCTTAAGGATGAATTGGAGTTCGAATTTCCCCGAAGGGCAGCCATTGGATTTATTGCAACTGCATTTGCATCTTCCCGAAGGGAAGCGACAAACTTAGCCGGTGGTTAAATCACCGGTTTGGTGAACGGTAAGTTCATAGACCCGAAGGGTCGATAGAGGAATGTTCTGCCGACCCTTCGGGCCTAAGCACATCCAGATTAACCGGCCGGTGACTTCACCACCGGCTAGGGATATGTCTGCCCGTCGGGCATTTCACTTGCAATTGGTTCACTTTATACTATCGACTCAGCGAAGCGCGATCGCTTCCATCCCACATGCTGCTTGCCTGCAACCCCCACCTACTCGCTTTTTTGGAATCCAAGCATGTCGTACTCTGCATTGAGATATTACATTCCTATTCATTTGTTGCTGATGTCGTTCGCTCCGATACAGGCGGCCGAACCCAACAAAGTGAACGACGGCTTCACCGTTTCAGCCAAGGATTGGCCGTGGTGGCGCGGGCCGGATCGCAACGGCGAGGCTTCGATGGATCAGAAGCCTCCTATGGAATGGAGCGCTAGCAAGAACGTCCTTTGGAAAGTTGAATTGCTTGGCCGTGGACATGGCTCAACGGCGATCATGGGGACTCGCATTTTCTTGCAAACAGCGGATGAGGCGAGCGGCGCGCAGGTGGTTATTTGCATCAATCGCACGAACGGCAGTCAGCTTTGGTCGACCACCGTTCATCCAAGCGGTGGTATGCGAAAAAATAACAAATCGACTGCCGCATCTAGCACTCCGGCCTGCGATGGGGAGCGTGTGTTTGTCAACTTTCCGAACAATGGAGCGTTGATGACCACGGCCTTGGACCTGAACGGAAAGCAACTGTGGCAAACCAAGATTTGCGACTATATCGAACATCAGGGCTATGGATCTTCGCCCGCGCTTTACCAGAGGCTGGTGCTAGTTTCCGCTGATAACAAAGCGGGCGGTGCAATCGCTGCTCTTGATCGCAGGTCAGGCGACGTCGTTTGGCGACGCGAACGACCGCAGATGCCCAACTATCCGTCGCCGATCGTACTGCATGTGGCTGGCAAGGATCAGTTGCTCATGACCGGTTGCGATAAAGTATCTAGTTTCAATCCGCTCTCAGGCGAGACTCTTTGGGAAGTCGATGGCGCTACAACTGAATGTGTTACTTCGACCGTGACCGATGGCAGTCGCATTTTTACTAGCGGGGGTTATCCCAAGAATCACATGTCGGCAGTTTTAGCGGACGGGAGTGGAAAGATAGTTTGGGAAAGCGATAGTCGGCTCTACGTGCCGTCACTTGTTATTCGCGATGGTTATCTATACGGCGTTCTTGACGCTGGGATCGCGGTTTGCTGGAAAGCAGATACCGGCGACGAAGTCTGGAAGGCTCGACTGGGTGGAACGTTTTCTTCTTCGCCGGTGCTTGTGGGCGACAAGATCTATGCGACCAGTGAGGTTGGTGAGACATTTATCTACCGCGCAGACCCGACCAAATTCGAACAACTAGGAAAGTGTAAACTGGGCGATGAAGTCCTCTCTACGTTGGTGATCTGCGATAGTCGAATCTACTGCCGTGCAGCGATTGTGGCTGATGGAAGCCGCCAAGAGTTTCTCTATTGCTTGGGAGAGTAAAATGCGGGTCGCGACTGGTATTTTAGGCTGCGTCAGTTTATTCGCACTCTTTATTGCACCAAGTGAATTGAAGGCTGAATTGATGGCCGGTGCGGCCATTGTGGACATCACACCAACTCAGTTTCCTGTGATCGTTAATGGTGGGATGGTTTCGAATACTGCGAACGCTGTTAAGACTCGCTTGAATGCTCGTGCGATTGTACTTAGCGATGCGAGCGAACGGATTGCGATCGTGGTTGCGGACAGTTGCATGATGCCCCGCGAACTGCTCGACGAAGTCAAGCAACTTGCATCGATACGAACCAAACTCCGCCCCGAACGTATACTGATTTCGGCGACGCATACCCATAGTGCGGCTTCTTGTATGGGAGCGCTTGGGACCGATGCGGACCAGAACTATGTACCGCTATTGCGCCAGAAACTTGTCGAAGCGATCGTGGCTGCCGAAGCGAACCTGGAGCCGACGGAAGTTGGCTGGGGGAGTGCTTCAGCGCCTAAATACACGGCGCTTCGTCGATGGGTTAGGAGGCCTGATCGAGTTGCAAACGATCCTTTCGGAAATCCAACAGTGCGAGCGAACATGCATGCGGCCCGGAATCCCGATGATGCGATTGGGCCGACTGGGCCTGAAGATCCCGAACTATCGATCATTAGCTTTCGCAGTCTGAAGGGCAAACGACCACTGGCGGCATTGTCCAATTTTTCGATGCATTACTTTAGCGATACTGCCATTAGCGCGGATTATTTCGGTCTGTTTTCAGATGGTCTTCAAGCGATGGTGAAGGACCGCGATCCAAGTGCCAAGAGTTTTGTCGCAATGATGTCTCATGGCTGCAGTGGCGATATTTGGCGACGAGATTATTTCCTGCCCGCTCCAACGCCTGACGTCACGATTGAGGCTTACAGTCAAGGTTTGCTTGCCATCGCAACCAAAGCCTACGAAGCAATTGATTATCAGGCGGATGCGAGTCTATCGATGGCAGAAGCTCGATTGCCGATGCGATACCGAGTTCCCGATGCTCAGCGTTTAGAATGGGGCAAGCGCATCGTCGCTGAGATGGGCGATCGGCCGCCGAAAAACGAGACAGAGGTCTATGCGCGTGAACAAGTTATCTTGCACGAACGTCAATCGACGGAGATCGTGGTGCAAGCGATTCGCATTGGGGATATTGCCATCGCGACGACGCCGTGTGAAACCTATGCGCTAACTGGAATTAAACTAAAGCTGCAAAGTCCATCGAAGAAGACAATGGTGATCGAGCTTGCTAATGGAGGTGACGGATACATTCCACCGCCAGAACAGCATCATTTGGGGGGCTACAACACTTGGGCCGCGCGCTCGGCTGGGTTAGAAGTTACCGCTGAAACTCGGATTGTTGCAGCAGATCTACAGCTGCTTGAACAAGTGTTTTCCAAGCCGCGAAGAAAATTTGAGCAAACCCTGGGTCCCATTGCCAAAGGTTACGCTGAAGGGGCGCTGGGATACTGGCGTCTACATGATTTTGCTCCGCCCATCGCTCACGAAGAGTCTGGCAGTTTCAACGCTACATTCGAACCAGGAGTTCTGTTTTTTCTTGAGGGCGATGACACGCAAAATTATACCCAAGGAGAAACCAATCGTTGTGCGCACTTCGCAGGCGGACGTATGCGTGTCGATCTACCGAAGCTGGATGATCAGTTTACTGTGAAGATGTCATTTTGGAATGGAATGCCCGACGAAGCTCGGGAAGTGGCTGGGTGGATGTTTTCGCGCGATCACGAATCGAGCGTCACAGCGTCGGGAATTCATCTCGGCTTGGGCGGTCAGGGTGAAATGGCTGGTCGTCTTATTCTACAAATCGGAACTGGAAAGCCGCTGGTGGGCAAGTCCATAGTAAAACGTTGGACATGGCATCACGTTCAACTGGAGCGCCACAAGTCCGAGTTTCGCGTCTATCTTGATGACTCCAAAGAGCCGGAGATTGTTCAACCGATTGCTGAGGACAAGCACTCTCTTTCGGCGCAGTTGTTCTTTGGCGGACGCAGCGACTCTCGCAACAACTGGGAAGGTCGGTTGGATGAAATCGCGGTGTTCAACGCGTTGACTCAGTAAAACAAGGCCGTTGGCTAGCAGCGCACGAACCGGAGTTTCAATGGCTACTACTAATCTGTACAGTGCGTTATGCGGCGTCACCGATCCAGGCTTTGAGCAGGTTGACCGCAATCTCTGGATTCTGCTTGACGAGTGTGGAAAGATCATCTTTCATCTCACCGCCGGTGACTTGGAATCGCGGACCTTCGTCTTCGGCTTCGCCCGCTTTAGCTTCTGAACCGGTCTCTCCAAGATCGAGTTCATCGCTTGCACTGGCAGGGACTTCGAGGCCAAAACCTAGAGCAAATTCCTTGTCGCGCGGAGAAGTCGATTGAGCTTTGACCCAGCCCATCATCATGAAGAGAGTCGTCATTACAACAACCAGCAGTGCGACAGTGGTCCACGATTCTGCTAACCAACCCATGGCCACTGCCGACATCGCGGGCTTCGGAATCTCTGGCAGTGGGAAATCTGCGTAGTTGTAGACAGTGACGAGTGGAAAGCGATCGTCGCCTTCGCGAACTTGTTTGAGCACGCCGCTGATCGCCCCTTTTACCGATGCTTCGGCTTCATCCTTGAGCTTCTTCATATCTTCGTCTGTGATCGCTGGTACATCCGACTCCTTCGCTAACTTAGTGTCCTTGGCCATTGCTCGCATCACCCATAGTTTGCGATAGTAAGACTCAGGAACACCTACCGTGACGGAAACTTTTGTAGGTACCAGACCGGCTTGAGTCATCGCAGTTGCTTCGTGCCCTGCCACTCCGTTTACATTCTCGGCAATCTCCTTAGCCTTCGATTGTTGCTGTGGTGTTTGGGACGCGGTGACCGACTGCGGGGAATTTGAGATCGCATTTGGATCGGTTCCTGGGCGTCCGCCTGGAGGCAATTTGCTGTTTTCGCTGTCTTTTTTGCTGGTCTGAGACTGCAAGGTCGTAACGGTAGGATCATATTTCAACTGCTCAGATTGCTTTTGCAGAGTTGGGTCAATCTCGACTCCAATCGCTAGTCGTACGTCACCGTAGTTGTCGAGCAGCGGGAGAATCTGATTGAAGTACTTCTGCTCCCAATCCGATTGCGCTTGAAGAAGTGGATTTTGGTCGGGCGAGTTCGGATTGCTACTTCCCTTGTAGAAGTTCGTACTTCCAAGGTCCGTAACCAGAACATTTTCTGGCTTAAGACCAGCGAAGTAAGATGAGGTCATATGCGCTATGTTACGGAGGACGTTCTTATCAATAGGCTTCAGGCCGTTGGATTGCAATTGAACGCTCGCAGTTTGCTCAGTTTTGCGCGCGAAACCTTGGCGATGTTCGTCATACTCGACAGCTGCAAAGTGGATTGCGGGTATGCGTTCGATTATGCGAGCTAGCTCTTTTTCGTGAGCGGCCTCCACGAGCTTATCTAACGAATCCGAAGACACGAATGGATTGTTCGTAACAAGCGACTCGTCGAGGCTATTGTGCCAAACCTTCGGTTCAGCATTTGCGGACTTAATTGCTTTAAGGTAGACGTCCTTGTTGATCCTCGGGATTCTTATCCGCAAGCCTTCGCGCTGGTAGTCAGAAAGGCCAGCATCTCCGAATGCGATTTCCAGTCGCAAGAGTTGCTCCTCAGTCATCGGCTTGCCGCCGAGCAAATACTCGTACGAAGTGGTTTGTTGCACCGAGACGATCCAACCCAAGCTAACGACGATCGTTGCAAATAAAAGGCCAGCCATGATACGGGCCGACGGGGTCATTGATGCAACTAACTCGGTAATCTGCTTAGTGATTTGGTTGAGCGGATTCATGGTCACCTATTTAAATGCGAATTGCGTTAATTTCTTCGTACGCCTGCATCAACTTATTTCGAACTTGTACCAACATGCGGAACGCCATGTCCGCTTTCTGAACAGATGTAAATACTTCGACTTGCGAAACATCACCGCCGGTCATCAGATCGTTTACTTGAGCGGTGGCATCGTTCTGAGCCGAGTTGACATTCGCTACGCCGGACTGAATCAAATCGATGAAATTCGTTGGGCCCTCAGCCGCTTGTGGGTGATTGGTTTTGGCAAGGCGCTCGTACAGCGGCATTTGCAACCGCTGCGAGCCCAACCGACCAATCGCATCCATGCTGTATTTCCCTGTTAGCAGTTAAATTGACGACTAAAATCTACAGTGTGACTTATCAGCCGGACGGCGTTAGAGAGCGTCCCGCTTACGATAATGGTCGTTACGTTAGGTTAGTCTTATCAGCCGGAAGGCGTTAGCCTCCGGTTACGTCTCCAACCGGAGGCTAACGCCTTCCGGCTGATAAGTCGCTTGAAAAATCGCGTTTTCCCTAG
>JANNNN010000376.1:0-4306 GCA_031398555.1 Planctomycetia bacterium
CCCCTTAGTATGTAGCGACGTTACCTGATTGGTACAGATCGAGTAGGATTGTGCCAAGGAAACGAAAGATACCTAACGTCTTGCAGATCGACACCCCTTTGGCTCTTGAAGCCGTAGGAGAGCATGATCGCAAGGCGTTCATTTTAAACCCGAACCGTCGCCTGAGCTGCTATATGTAAGCTCGAATTCACTAGGATGGGATAATTTTGAAAAAGACTACGCGAGTTGTTTTTGTTGGTATTGATGTTTCCAAAGATACGTTTGACGTATTCGATCCAGGAGCGAGAACGAAAGAGAGTAAAATTGAAAATGAGGAGAACGCAGTCGAAGAATTTTGCAGGAAGCTAGCCAAGCGTGAGAGCAGTATTATGCTCGTGATGGAGGCGACTGGTGGCTATGAAAAGCGGCTGGTTCGTGCTGCGGACAGGCATGGAATTGCGCAAGCTGTAGTCAATCCTCGGCAGGTGCGTGACTTCGCACACGGGATCGGGATGGACGCCAAGACTGATCAAATTGACGCAAGAGTGATTTCACGATTTGGTGAAGTAGTTGAGCCAGCGCCGATGGCTACGACGTCAGACCATTCACAGCAGCATTCAGCGCTGGTAACGCGACGAAGTCAATTGATTGGACTGATTGGTCAAGAGACGAGTCGCTTAAAGCAGAGCTGGGACGAAAAGAGCAAGCGAAGCATACAAAAGACGCTAGAATTCCTGAAAAATGAAGCAAAAGACATCGATTTACAACTTGAACAGATGCTCGAATCTGATACCGACAACAAGCGAACAATCGAAATATTGCGTTCAGTTAAAGGAGTCGGTGACGTGACGACTTCGACGGTCGTTACGCAGCTCTCAGAGTTGGGCAAACTGAATCGAGGTGAGATTGCTAAGCTTGTTGGAGTAGCACCAATGAATCGAGATTCTGGACAGAAAACCGGCAAGCGTTTCATCAGTGGAGGGCGCGGGCACGTACGCCGCGTCTTGTATATGGCGACGCTATCGGCGATACGATGCAACCCAAAAATAAACGCTTTCTATGCCATGCTGAAAGCTAAAGGTAAGGCGTCGAAAGTTGCCATCGTCGCATGCATGCGAAAGCTCGTTACGCTACTGAACTTTCTTATCAAAACTGACCAGCTATGGACCAATAAAATGAGCGTTCCAACGCAAGGCTGAAACGCTCTCGATGACTTCCCATCGACGCAGTTATCCCTCACGAGGTTGTGTCCCCACAGAGCCTCGATCCGTTTCACTACGCCTTTACATTAAACCACAAAGAAGCACGACAACGATGACTTTCCGAGCTATGCCTAAGAAAATCCCGGGGTTTGGGGCTGGCCCCATCGCTCCTGTACGCTCCCTCAGCAAGGGCGAATCGGATAAAAAATTGCAATTTTTTGAAACAGCCCTTGCCCTAAACTAACACCGTCGCTCTCCTCAGAGTACTGAGGAGAAGGGGAGGCAAGATGCGGGCGTGTCTTGACGCAACAATGAAGACTTTACTGTACGTTGCGAATGTGAGCCTGTGGCGGTGAGCTAATTCGAACAATCAATGAAAGTCTGCAGGGACAGCTAAGCCGAACGGACGGCAGAGACTTGCTCGGCAGAGCCTCGTTCTCCCGTTTTCCGCTTGACATTGCAAAAAGACCGTTTTCCAACCCTCAAAAGCGTTATTCTTTTTCCGTGACTGACGCGTAAAAGGTTAGTGATCGAAGATGACTGACCTTCGCTGCGGTCTCTCAATGCGACCTTTTCACCGCTCGATCAATTTAGCTGTTGCCATCTTGAGCAACTCGACATCTGAAACATTAAATCTCGCGTAAGCACTGGTGCCTGCATCGGCTTCGTTAACTTTTTTTACCTCCGAACCAAGGTCAACATACTGGTTAATAAACCGCCGCATTTGGTCTTGAGTCCACCCACGACGCTGCTTGAGCAAATTGAGGTATTCAATCAATTGCTGAGCTTCACGATAGGCTTTCAACCGAATCGAATGATACACAACGGTTTGGCCGGCTTCGTTCTTGTCATAGATAAACAGTCCCAGTTGGTCAGCCTCTTTAAGAGCACTGCCGGTCTTGTTAACTGTCTGCCAAGGAACAATGCCTGTCGCACCATACTGCCATGCATCCAAGGCCCAGGCTTGAAGATTGCGATTCGATTGGTGCACGTGGTTTGAAGTTCCATAGACCCACGCTTCCAATCCGTCGGAGTTCATTCGATCCGTAACTAGTCGGCGATACTGTTGAAATGCCGACGATGCGACGACCCAAAGATCGCTGCGACCATCCAATTGTCCGCGACAAAATTCAGGTCTTGAAATATCGATCCGAAAGTGAACCCGAGCAGCATTCTCTGGTTGAGCTCCCTGGGCTAGCTGACTGCGATCCGTAAGCGCACCGAAGTAGCTGAGCGCGCGGTAGTCCCAATAACTTGAGGGTTCGTCGAGAATCCACGGCGCTTTGCTCTTCTCGTTTAGGGAGCCTTTGTTATTGAAATAAACTTGAAAGCCAGCTTGCGTCCACTTTCGATCTTTTGCCAATTCGCGAAAACTCCTGAGTACGTTTTGGTAAGTCGTCTCGTATGCTAGATCGTCGGAAAACGCTTCGTAGGCATCCAGCTTGCCGTTGAAGTACGCTCGACAGTTTAGAGGCCAGCTTTCGTGAAATGTTAGGTAAAAACCGGGCAGTGGAATCGGGCCCCGGTGCCCGTCGTTGAATAGTGAACCGTCGAGTAGCGGACCAAAGGCTTCAGCAAAATCATCCCAGTATGCGGTGGTCGCGTTTGGTTGAATATCGTCGTAACGTTTATTGTCCATTCGCTTACCAGACCGCAGTCGCATATCCAGGTTGCTCTTTCTCGAACCTGCTGCGGCAGTGTTGTGCGAGTAATGCAAGATGTTGGCATGAACGCGATGGTCGTAAGCAACTTGCTGAAGTGCGTAATATTCGTCAACAGTTTCAGGCAGACCGTAGCCATTCATCTCGCAAGAGAATGTGGCTAACTTTGGCAGCGCAAACGGCAGCACCTGCAACTCAAGTGGGACAACACGGCCATCAGATACCTTTATCGATCCCTTGTGGACGCCCGGCCGGGTATCGAAAGGTATGTAGATATCCACTACAACATCTTGATCCAGATCCGAACTCAGCGGTATTGTTTGAGGCATCGTCACCAATGGATCCGGAACACGCAGGCCGTTGGCGGGGACATACAACGCCTGGTACATGTCGACTCGAAATTTTGTATCGTCGAACTTGGCTGTGACAGAAACCTGCTCCTTACCTCTAAGCAAAACTTGAAATCCAACCACTTCACCGGCGGCAGCAGTTAGGCGGACTACTTGTCCGTTGTAGAGCGAGTTATGTGTGCGATAGTCGCGCGGCAGATCACCGACGGCTTTGCCCGAAACATCATATTTGTCTGATAGCGGAATCACGCCTAGATTGGCGATCGCTGGAGTGCTTGCAGGTACAATTGCAACCGTTGGTTTTTCGATAGACGGACTTTCATAAATTCTTGAGTTCATCACCGCGGCCTCAGAGCGTTTTCCGAGTCGGTTGAGCGTAACCACTTTGATTTCATGAACTCGATCGCTTTCGATCGATGGTGGCAGGTCTCGTAAGGAGATCGCGCGGCGTGATATCTCTGAAACCAATGGGATGTTGTGTTGCCCCAGTCGCTGTCCATCTACGTGAACTTCAAAAGCAAAGCCTTGCTCAGGTTTAACGGACAGGAGCCCGGAAGTGCCGCTAGTGTTGGCAACACGTAGATTGGTTGGTTGTTTAGGGGGCGGCTCGGGAGCGGTCGCATCATCAAACTCAACAAGCAGGAACGGTTCTTTCCCCGATTGTTCGCGAGAAAAAATGGTTGGGTTGCGCCCGACTTCGGCATCGTCTTCATGGATCGCAAGTCCATGGGCGATGCCGATTGCCATCGCATGCACCATGTCCGCTGGAACGTCCCAGTAGTAACGTCCATCGCGGAGCACGGAAGCGACATGAGCAATGAGCGTATGGCCATTGCCACCCATGACCGCCGGAAACCTCGCACCCGCGTATCCCCAATCTTCGATACCTTCAACGCCAGCGGTTAGACCGTTCGAACGATTCTCGTCCCATGGCGTGGCGACCGTTGAAACCGTTACTCCCGAGATCTGCTGTTCGCCCTGCACGCAGACTAATGTCGCTTTCTTCACCAACCTCCCTTTTACAGGCGTCATGTCGAACGCCATAGCGACAATGTGTTGATTGGCCTTTATTCGGATTCTAGCCTTCTGCCCGGCGTTTTCATTCCATTCACTG
>JANNNN010001257.1:0-4479 GCA_031398555.1 Planctomycetia bacterium
CTTCCTAACGACCTATGGCGTCTATTTACTCGCTCGCCAGATGGCACACAGACACAGAATAGCTCAATGTCAAAACTGCATTTTCGTTGTTTGCAAGCTTGTAATCTCGCATTTCTGCTCAAGCTGCACCGTTCGATCGCCAACGGTCACCCGATATTTCCCAGGTGCTATTCCTTCAACAATCAGCGAACCCTCCGCGTCGCGTTTCATCTTGGGATGCTCGAGCCCCATGCCAAAAAATGATATCTCTTGTAGTGGCGAATCAATACTCAAATCTAGCTCAAAGTGTTCACTATCCATGCGCACAAAGTCTTTCACTGCAACTTGCAGTTTGCCCACATCCTGCTGCGAAAAAACGAATTCCCGTTGCGGTGAGTCTGCGGCAACTGTGCGCGAGGCAACATAATCGCCGGAATCGGATCGAACAATGATAAGGCATTCACCCGACGGGACGTTTTCGAACTGCTTGAATCCCTTCTCAAAGTGCCCTTCTGCTCTCCAAACGACGCCCGGTGAAACCTCGATGAACAGATTGACGACAGATCCCGATACGACATTACCGTTCGTGAGCAAGACCTTAGCCGTCGATGGGTCATCGAATCTCACCCTCAGTTTCCCATCGTCTTTGCGCATCGGCAAAACGATATCACGTCGGATCCTTTCCCCTGCTGAAAGATCTAGTGAAAACAGTATCTGTTTTTCGTCGCTAATCTTAGGACGTAAGCCACCACCAAGCGGCTGACCAGTTCCTTCAATTCCAATGGCTTTGACTTGCCTACCAGCCTCCACGCGGATTGCGAAACTTCCATTCGCCAGTTTTGGGTCGGGCCGAGAGAACTCTACTGTAATAGTTGGAATCCCGCTTTCGAAAGCATACAGCCAGCCTCCGGGAATGATTTTTTCTACGGGCTGGCCATTCGAATACTTGATGGTTCCATCTATCCAAGCGAATACTTCTTCCTCTGCCTTCAATCGCAACGTACCCATGTCGGTCAGTTCATCGGGCTTAACTTTGGCGCGAAACAAGGCTGGAGCTACTCCTTGCAGTTTGTCCACTCTAGGATTGGCCCGATATTCCAATTGAAGATCACCAATGCCCATTTTCGCCGAAACCAATCCCTCTGAGTCGGTCATCAATTCCTTGTATCCAAACGAATTGGATTCTTCGTCAAAATTCTGCGCGACAACCCACGTATTAGCTGCGGGCGTTTTGCCATCGGGCATTACGACAATTGCTGTAAACGTGCCGAATTTGAACTCAGGGAATTGAATTTTAGCCGTTGCCCGCATGGGTGAGTCCGGTGGTACCGTTACCGACTGCTTCCAACTCTTGGCACTGAGTTCTTTGCAGTAGACCTCAATCGTGTAATCCCTTTGCTCGAGCCCGTCGATGACTATCCGCCCACGCGAGTCTGCTTCTAGGCGTCGCACGATGCGAACTTGAGCGTCGCTTCCGGGCGTTGAGCAGATGATCAAGGGTTTAACATCTGCGGTTAAATTTGAAGTCCCAAGAAATACAATAAATATCCGACCGCGATTCTCGAACACGAGCTCGCAAGGCCCCCGCATGTCCGTGCTAAGTTCAGGTATCGAGCACCTCCAGCGGCGAGAATCACTCTCCTTCCGTGCTGTGGCAACGACAGCCGCGGAGTATTTGCCGCCTTTGGGAAGCTTCAGTTCAAAACTTCCCTCCGCATTCGTTTCGCAGCGGAGAATTTCCAATTTGGAATTGGAGTCTATTTCAGTCGAGGCAGCGCCAAGCCTGCTCAACTTGAACTCCAACTCTAAGTTGGCAAGCGGTTCCCCGTCAGCAAAAATCGCGGTTCCCTGAATGCTCAGAGAAGTCGCGATAGGTGATCCCGTCTCGTTCAAATCCCTTTGCTGCGGCGTCAAAAGAAGAAGGACGCACACTGAAACAAATTTTGCTGCAATCATGGTTCGGTCCAGTCAGAAGGTCGTGCTTGCAAACGAACTTGACATTTCCAGATTACCGTTTTCCAACCCCCAAAAGTCGCAGATCCGGGCGAGCCGTTACCTTCTCTGCGACAATAAAAAAACGGAAAAGGCTCTGCTATTCGTCTTCTTCTTCATCCAGTTCCGAATCCAGCAGCACGCCCCAGCCGTCAGACATCCCTCCCAGTGGATTAGCGATCCGACCGAGGTCAGCTTGAATGCGAATAATTTCATCGTAGTCGGGAACCATAAGAGCGCTTACGTACACATCCCAGCCCGGAACGAAATCATCGTCCTCTTCATCATCATCGCTATCATCTTCCGGTTCCCCATCATCGTATTCAACGATCGCAGCGTATCCAGCCGCAATCAGCGCCGCGGCAATTGCGTTGGCTGCCTCTTCATCCGGCGCAGCAACCGGAAATTCAATTTCCATCGGTTGTGTCATATCAAGGCCAGCCGCAGCTAGGTCCGCCAAAACAGAGCCGTCAGCGTCATCAGGATATTCTGTCATCATAAATTCCAGGTAAGCAGCAAATTGTCTCGTAAATAGCGCTTTGTCCAACTTAGTTTTGGGGTAGCGGAATGCGTCAGCATTTCGTTGATTCAGAAGCATTCGATAAACCGAAAGCCTTAAACCGAAAGCCTTGACGGTTGCCGCTACCTCATTACTCGTGGCTATCGCACTCGAAGCATAGACTCGCGCTCATGCGCGGGAGCTAACGACTAGTTATAACCGATGGCCCGATACTGAGAAGTACTTTTGATCGGCGAAAGCGGTTGGGTTTTGCAACGAGATGGTCCAGGTCGCATCCGGTTGATGCGCCCCACGGAAATGCGAAGACTTGCTTTAAGGTGGGATTAACCCGATGGCCGACTTTCTCGAAAGTATAAATACAGCGGAAATCCTACTCCCATCATTACAAGTCCAGCAACCGACTCGACTGGCTTGGAAAAGAGTGTGTTGATAATCAACCACGCGGCGACAAGCACAAACACGATCGGAACAAATGGGTACCCCCAAGTCCTATAGGGCCGTTCCATTGCGGGAAACTTGTACCGCATAACAAAAACGCTTGACGTTACCAACGCATAAAAGATCCACGATGCAAAAAGAAGACAATCGGTCAGCTGGTCGAAAGTGCCCGAGAGAGCGAGCACCGAAGCCCAGAAGCCCTGAATGATCAGGCACAGCACCGGGACGCGCGTGGTCGCATGAACCAATCCGAAAGGTTTGAAAAACAAGCCATCGCGGGCCATCGCAAAAGGAACTCGAGCGTTAGAAAGGATCGAACCGTTGAGCGCACCCAGCGCCGAGACCATGAAAACGATTGCGACAATACGGCCGCCGTAATCGCCAAGAAAACTCTGCGATGCGCGGGCCGCAACTGGCAACGCATCGCGAAATTGCGTCGAATTCGATGTCGCAACTTGATCAAATGGCAACGCGTAAAAGTAAGCCAAGTTCAGTGAACAGTAAATTGCCATCACGGCGAGCATCCCGAGAATTAGGGCTCGCGGAATGTTGCGGCCGGGTTCGCGAACCTCGCCGGCCGCCATCGGCATATTGTTCCAGCCATCGTAGCCCCACAGCGCGGCGAGCATCGCGGTTCCGAAAGCTGATAATCCATTCCACTGCGCTTGACTGGGCGCTGCGAGGTTGGTCCATGAAGTCCCTTTTGAAAAGACAAAAATTCCGAAGACTATAAAAGCGATCCCACTGATCTTAAGCAAGGTCAGAATCACATGAACCTTGCCACCAAAGGCAACCGAGAAGCAATTGACGCCAGTCAGCAATGCAATCACTGCGACGCCAATCAGCTGCTTCACTCCGAACTGCCAATGGATGGCTTGACCGAGCAGTTTGAAATCGGCTTTTAACCACACATCTTCCAGTGGAATGACCGTTGAAAGAAATATCGAAAAACCCACTCCAAGGCTTGCTATCGACGCACTGCCAGCAACGATGAACCTCTGCCAACCGAATAGAAAGGCCGACGCCTCCCCGTAGGACTTTCGCAAGTAAACATACTCACCGCCTGCTTCAGGCATCATCGCGCTGAGTTCTGCGTAAGTAAGCGCCCCGGCAAGTGACAACAGTCCTGCGGCGACCCAAGCGATCAGGACCCACATTGGAGAACCGACCTGTTGAGCCATCGGTGCCGCTTTTAAAAACACACCGGTACCGATGACCGTGCCAACAACCAAGGCGCTGGCATCGGTCAGCGATAGTGCTCGAACAAGTTGATGCGGTTGAGTCATGGATTCAGCTAGCTGATTTTGCAAAGTAAATGTTGCGCATGATTTCCCGGCGACATTCTACTTGCTTTGGCCGGTGGCAGGGGTACGAAAAACCAGTCATCCTGATTTAGTAGAGATTGAAGGAGCGGACAGACTTTAGCGGAGAGGCCAACGTTTTTTGAAGTGTCGGCGGTGGAGGCCCCGCACTATCGCGAAAAAAAAAAATATTTAGGGCAGAACGAAATAGTGGCGCCCCCAAAAATAAAGGGGCCGAAAACGGCCAAA
>JANNNN010001283.1:0-5358 GCA_031398555.1 Planctomycetia bacterium
GTCGGTTCGCGGTTGAAAAGTCGTGCGGTACATGTTGACCGTGAGTCAAATAGCTAACAGGCAAACCGCCGTGCTGGAGAACGGACAGCCACGCTCCAAACCCCGTCGCTTCGTCAAGCTTTGTAATCAGCAAGCCAGTAGGATTGAGCGGCGAGAATTTTTCTATGGCAGTTTGAACATGAGCAACTGAGCTCGTCGCACTAACGACTAACTGCACCGAAGTAGGTTTGGCGGCGGCGAGCAATCCTTGCAGGACTTGGATTTGCTCGGTATCGTTGGGAGATCGTCCAGCCGTATCAATAAATACTACGTCGCAATCTTTCAGTCGAGTTAGGGCAGGCAGAAATTGGCTGGCGGAACTCACGACTTCCAACGCAGCGTCGAGTGACTCGGCGTACTGAAGCAGTTGGTCGACCGCGCCGGGCCGGAACGTATCCATAGTGATCAGGCCAACTTGGCAGGTGTGCTCCAGTTGAAAATTGGTTGCGAGTTTTGCAAGGGTAGTCGTCTTCCCAACTCCTGTAGGTCCAACCATCGCGATACCGGTTTGCTGAGCGCGGTGAATTGCGATCGGCTCAGCCACCTGTAGATGCTTGCTGACCAGTTGGCAGATGCGCCCCTGCAATAACATCGCGTCGTTGAGTTGTTCAATTTCAAGCAGTTTTGAAGCCGCTTGAAGCAATGATTTCGCCTCGCTCGGCTCAATCCCTGCCTCCAGCATTTCCGATAACATTTCGTACATTGCAGGCGGCAGACGTGATGGATGTGCGACGGCAGTTTCAGAACGCGATGGCAGCTCAGACGAAGTGTGTAGTGGTTTATCCACGACGAGTTTTGGATTGGTCGCTTCGGGTGAACTAGGCTCCGCAACGTGCGCAGCCTGTGGCAGAGCATCAACTACGGCCGCAGGTGCAGGTGGTGACAGCAGGGCAGCGTCCGGCAATTTCGGGCTTGCGGGGCTTGGATCGACTAACAACGATGGAGCAGCGATGAGTTCGGGCAGCGGTGACTTGGACCGTCTTGCCAAGCGATTTGCTACTGGCATTTCCACACTGGCTTCAACTTCAACCAAGCTGCTTGAAAACAATCCCATTCGACTGCGTTTAACTTGGCGGGTATGCAGAACGGCAGCATCGGGGCCGAGCGTTTCTCGCACTTGCTCAAGTGCTTCTTGCAATGTTGCGGCGCGGAAGGTTCGAATGTCCATTGTCGTTTACTACGCCTTAGTAACTGGGTCGGAAACCAACCCCACTGAGATGGTCGAGGTTTGCCGCGTGATTTCGGAATGACTGAGGATCTTCAAATCTGGAAGTGAATTCTGGGTGATGACTCGCAATGCAGCGCGAATCCGACCGCCGACGACGATGATCGGTTTGTGGCCCGCTTGGGTTAGTAGTCGAACTTGATTGGCGATCTGACGGCAAGTAATCTCGATCACCTGAGGGGACATCTTGATCATCAGGCCTCGTTCAGTGTGATCGAAGCCCGCCATGATTCGGTCTTCCATCTGAGGGTCCATCGTGATCACGTGGAGTTGGCCGTGGGCGTCACTGAAGCGTTGACAAATCGTGCGCGACAATCGATTGCGGACAAACTCATTTAAGAAGATAGGATCTTTCGTACGCCCCGCGTAGTCGCCAAGCGTTTCGAAGATTAATCCAAGCTGTCGAATCGGCACGTCCTCTCTCAACAGCATCTGCAAAACGGTTTGCACTTCGGATAATTTCATCATACTTGGGATCAGTTCATCAACGACCGTGGGACTGGCTGCTTTTAACTGATCGACCAATTGTTTTGTGGCATCACGAGTCAACAATTCATCAGCATGTTTTCGAGCTACTTCTTGCACATGCGTGGCGATTACTGAACCCGGAGCCGCAATCTGATAATTGTAAAGGCTTGCCTGAACTTTCTGTTCCGGTAAAATCCAAAAGGCTTGACGGCCAGCAGCGGGATCAAGGGTTTCAATACCACCGATCAGGCCAGTGCAGTTTCCAACGTCGATGGCCAGCAGCCGATTGGGATGCACTTCACCTCGAGCGACGGCATTGCCCGCAATCTGAATTTCATAGGCCAACTCATGCAGCTTAAGTTTGTCTTTCAAGCGAACTTTGGGCAGCAAGATTCCCATTTCGCTGGCAAGGATCGATCGAACGTTGCTAATCCGTTCCATCAGGTCACCGCCGCGTCTTGGATCGGCCAGTGGCAGCAATTGAGCACCAATTTCAACTCGCATCGCATCGACGTCAAGAAAGTCCTCAGCCTTCTTCTCTGCCGGTTTCGCTTTCGCGGTCGCCGCATTCGTCTTAGCCTCGTCCTCACGTTTCTTCTCGCCAATTTGTTGCCTATTGACCATGACTGCCAAACCGACGCAACCACCGCCAAGCGTCAGTAGGGGCAGCGTGGGAAGTTGCGTGAAGATTAACATACCAAGAAAGACACCGGCCACTGCCAAAGCTTGAGGCCGAGCGAACAACTGATTCAAGAACTCGATCGGCAAGTTGGTTGACTGCGTACTGCGCGTGACGAGCAACGCGGCTGCCAGTGAGATCAACAGCGCAGGCACTTGGCTTACCAAGCCATCGCCGATGGTAAGTTTGGTGAACATCACGAACGACTCTTGCAGCGACAAGCCGGCGTGCATGATACCTACGTAGATGCCTCCGACGATATTGATGATCGTGATGATGATGCCTGCAATCGCATCGCCGCGAACAAATTTACTTGCACCGTCCATCGCACCAAAAAAATCAGCTTGCCGGGTTACGCCGTCGCGCCGCTTCTGAGCCTCGTGTTCATCAATAGCTCCAGAATTTAAATCAGCGTCGATGGCCATCTGACGCCCAGGCATTCCGTCCAGCGCAAATCGGGCGGCAACTTCGGAAACTCGCGTGGCACCTTTGGTAATCACCAAGAACTGAATGATAATGATGATCACAAATAGGATCACGCCGACTTCCATGCGGTCGCCCGCGACGAACTCAGCAAATGCTTGAATCACTCCTCCGGCCGCACCCAACGCATCGGTGTCGGAGTTCGAAAGAATCAGTCGCGTCGTCGCAATATTAAGCACCAACCGAGCCAATGTCGTCGCCACGAGTAACGATGGAAAGACACTGAATTCTAGAGGCGTGCGAATCGAAATTGTAGTCAGCAACACGACCACTGAGATTGTGATATTCGCCGACAGGAGAATATCCATCATCCATGGTGGCAAAGGAACCAGGATTACGCCGATACAGGCGATGATCGAAACCGGAAAAATCAGGTCGCGATGACGGGTCAGGAATGCCATCATGTTCATGAGCAGTATCTGGTCAGCAGTGTCTAGTCAAACGAACGGTTCAGTGTCAGAGCGCACTAAACATTCTGATGTCTAGCTATAGTGGTTCCAGGCATTCAATGTCCAGATCGAACCTTAAACAAAGATTGCTAGCAAGAACGGGTCAAATTTCCGAATCTGCGGCACGAACGGCTTCCAGCAGCGATTCGTACTCATACGCGCAACCGGGCACTGGCTGAGGTGAACGTGAACGGCTTTGAGCAGTTCAGTCAGTTCAAAACCTTGAATCTCTGCGTCTGCAAACTGCGCACTGAGCTCAAAACAACCATCGCAGTCCATTCGATCGGGTACCGCTTTGAGTATTGATTTGAATAAATTTTGAACTTGTGTAAGTGCAATCACGATCCAGTGGCCCCTAAGAAACCAACACTAAGCGATCAACTCTAAAATTACTTCAGCAGTAAATCCATCGGCTTCAAAAGCTTGGCGGAGTTTCAGCCTCGCATCGTGCACCAGTTTGTACACAGCATTGCGATTGCTTGCCATCCGCGCCGCGATCTCTTCCACCGGCAGTCCCTCGAGCGATCCGCGAATCGCCAAGCGTTGATTTTCACTCAGGCGTTCATCAATCATTCGTTGCAACAAAATTAGCAGGGTCCGCATTCCTTCCCGATCTTTCGTCGCCTCTGTGGACGTATCGATAAGATCGATTCGCAAACTTTCGCCATTGGAACGGAAGTCAATCGAAACGTTCCACGTAAGATCTCTGCTCAGTATCCGTCTAAATATCATCTCGCTACGATAATCGACCACTGAAAACTGCGATAATCGACCACTGAAAAAACTTGACAACTGAAAAACCCCGTTTCTTAATGGCCAGAAGGAGTAGGATCAGACATGCTGATACTCAAGTCGCTTTGCTGCATACTGGTACTTCCACGCAGTCTTGCTTTTAGCTCCGCAAGCATTGCGTCGTCGACATGGGTGTCGGAAGGTCCATTCTGGGCTGCAGTCCTAGCGGGGCTGGTAAGTTTGGGGGGCGTTCTGGGCAGTTCGGTGGCCAGCGAGCCTAGCTTGGAGCATACACCGCTTTCTGCGGATCTGATTTCTGTTCCGCAAAACTTGCTCGCGTTGAGTCACACGACTGAGGTTCAGCAGGACTTACGGCTTGATTCCGATAAGCTTGCACAATGGGAAACTGCCCTCCGCGACATCGACAAGATATGGTGGCCAGCGAGAATCTTGCCCGCCGATCAACAGCGGAAAATCGTCGCTGAACTGGAAACTAAATTACTCGCCGGTCTAGAGCGTATACAGGGGGAAAGCTCTGTGCGGCGGCTCCACCAAATCGAATTGCAATCTCAGAGCGCTCGTGCTTTGCTTCGCCCGGAAGTTATCAAGCTCTTAACGCTGGACGCTAACCAAAACAAAAAATTAGTCGAGTTATTTGCCGCCACTGATAAGCTTGGCAAAGACATCGCTGCCAATGACGAAAAGAAAACGCTACTGTTCGCAACTGCGAAGCAGGAAGAGCCCAAGAAGGCACTCGCCATTCTCAAGCCCGAGCAAGCCGAGCGTCTAAGAGCTTCGCTAGGGAAGCAGTTGGATACCACTAAAGTTGATCGCATTTATCCTTTCGCGCCCGAACTCATCGATTCCCAGCATTGGACAACCGGAGCACCCGTTAACCTGTCTGCGATGCGAGGCAAAGTTGTATTGGTGCATTTTTATGCTTTCCAGTGCCACAACTGCGTCGCCAACTTCGGTCACTATAAGCGCTGGGATGAAACGCTAAAACGAAAAGGCGTTGACGTTATCGGCATTCAAACTCCAGAGACACCTTCGGAGCGCGATCCAGAAAAGGTAATTAGCGCGGCCAAAAAGGAGGGGTTTAAATTTCCTGTTCTAATCGATGTCGAAAGCAAAAACTGGAACGCGTGGGGGAACACGATGTGGCCAACAGTGTACGTCATCGATAAAAAAGGCTACATTCGATATTGGTGGCAAGGCGAACTGAACTGGCAAGGCGCCACCACTGACAAAAAAGTTGAGGCCGTCATCGAGCAGTTGCTCAA
>JANNNN010000006.1:0-1021 GCA_031398555.1 Planctomycetia bacterium
ATCGGTTCGCCGTAATAGATTTGATGCGGCCTGTTGGCTGCATCGTGCCAGACAGCCGTCGCTGGAATTCCGAGTGCATGATAAATCGTGGCAGCAAAATTCTCTGGCTTCACAGGGGTTTCAGCCGGATAAGCACCATGAGCATCAGTCTTGCCAACGACATTGCCACCGCGAACCCCACCACCAGCAAAGAACACGGACTGAGTCGCACCCCAGTGGTCGCGGCCGGGCAACTTATAAGCCGCTGGCAGCAACGTGATTTTAGGCGTCCTACCAAACTCGCCAGCCATCACGATCAGCGTCTCGTCCAATTGCCCGCTCGCCTGCAAATCATCCAGCAAAGCCGACAACGCGCGGTCTGTCGGTGGCAACAACGCATCCTTCAGATGCGGAAACGCATTTCCGTGGGTATCCCAAGTTTCATCGTTGCCAAGGTTGACTTGCACCAAGTTCACGCCGGCTGATACCAAACGGCGGGCCATCAAGAGCGACCAACCAAAGGCATTGCGACCATATTGATCTTGAGTCTTATCATCCGCCCGAGTCACATCGAGAGCTTGCTGAATTTTTTGTTCGGTGAGCAATGAAATTGCCCCTTGCCTCAGCCGATCAAAGGACTCGGTACTCGCATAGTGCGCTAACGCTTGTTTTTGCGCTTTGAGTGACTCGAGCAACTGCAATCGACCGGCAACTTCCTGCATACCCAATCCCTGCGGCAACGTTAATTGCGGTGCTTGAAACACACGCTGATCCGGTTTGCCACGGTCTTGATGATCAAAGCCGTACTGTGGAAAGGCACCGTACGAGGTGGCATGAAACGGTGAGGCTTCGACTAGCCATGGGTCATGCTGCGAACCCATCTCACCGGCATGTTGTCCTGGTAGTATTCGACCGGAATTATGCACTAAGCGTTCCGGCAACATAACCGATGGCGGCAGATTGTTGCGGCCCGGTAAAGCTCGACCCACGACGGATGCGATCGAAGGCCGATCAGTTCGGCTGGGAGCGTTTGGATTGAAGC
>JANNNN010000106.1:0-2683 GCA_031398555.1 Planctomycetia bacterium
ATAGGCGGGGTAGCAGGCGGGGTGACCTTCGCTGCGACACACTGAGAGGAGGCGGCGCTCACCACAGCAGCGGCCATAACCATACAAGTTGCCATTCGACTCATCATTTTCTGCAATCCTAAAAATGGGATCCGAGGGTTAAGCCGTCCACCGCTCGCCAACAAGGTGCGCGGATAAAGGAACGGCTTCGACAGCTTAGCGTTTGCAAGCCCCGTGCCGCCCTCGCTGCATGAATTGCCCTCCAAAGTTCCCAAAGGCATAGCGCCCGTCACGCTCTTGAGTAGAAGCGAGCAGCTTAGTATTGCACGCATTCCATTTTCATTTGTGCGACACCATTTGCAGTCGCTATATGTGGTAATTAGCGACACTTGCTAGCACTACATGTAGAGGAGATTTGGATCGTGTAATACCTGGGATAAACCCATGCGGCACAGCCTACCGCGTTTGAATTCGTGCAACGTTTAATGCGGGCTGGCAGTGAGTAGAAATTCACAGCGGTTGACCACCGAGCGCCTTGCGAGTGATGTACTGTCATAGCGACGGAATAGAGACCTCCTTGGCTAAAATTGGGTCCACCAATGCGGCCTCAACTATGGGCAACAAGCCGTCGCTTCTGCTTTACGAAGTCATGCAATGCCAAGCTTTTAACGTGATCGATAGCGTTGGCAGGGATACCCTCGCTTTCTTTATTACACCCCCCCACAAGTCGCCGTAACGTCGCTTACCGCTTACCTTCTTATTCACACTCTCGGGAACTCAGGATCAGAAAGCCGGGCCACTCAAGAATCGTCGATTGGCTAACTTATTGCCGCGAGAAACGTAAGCTATAATTTCACCGCCTCGACTGTCGCAACACTGACTCTTGCTCACTTTTTTTCTATGCCAACCAATCCACTACGCCCTACGCGCATTGCACTGACGATTCACGCAATGTTTGGCGGTGGGGCAGAGCGAGTGATGAGCCAATTGGCGACGCGATGGTCAGCGGCTGGACACGAAATTCATTTGGTCACTTGGTCTACGCCCGATACTGACCATTATTCAATCCCGCCCGAAGTTCGACGCTATGGACTAGGTCTTTTGAAAGCAAGTTCGAGTCGCTGGCGGGGTTTGTTTGCCAACGTTCATCGCGTTCGAACTCTGCGAAGTACGCTGCGAACCGTGCAGCCGGATCTTATTCTCAGTTTTTGTGATCAGATGAATATTGTCACACTTCAGGCAGCTCGCAAGTTACCGATCCCCGTAATCATTTCCGAGCATAGCAACCCTGCCAAGCAACGACTTGGCCGAATATGGGAAGCTTGGCGGAGCCGCAACTATCCGCATTGCTCTGAGTGCGTGGTGCTCACCGACGAAATCGCTCATTACATGCAGCGTTGGGTGCCGGCGAAAAAAATCCGTGTCATACCCGCTGCTATTGCACCGCCGACTGAACAGGCACAGGTTACACGCTCTGAAGCGCTGGTCTTGGCCGTCGGTCGACTTAGTCGCGAAAAAGGTTTTGATCTGCTGATTGAAGCTTGGCGAAAGATCTACCTTCAAATTCCCGGATGGCAGCTTCACATCGCTGGTGCCGGTTCGGAACAGTCATCTTTGGCAGAACAGGTCGGCGATTTGCCTTCGGTAAAACTGCTTGGTTGGATCCCCAATGCATGGCCGCTGTATCAGCAAGCGACGATGTTTGTTTTGCCCAGTCGATATGAAGGGTTCCCGGTTGCGTTGGTTGAGGCGCTCAGTCAAGGTTGCCCTTCGATAGCAACGCGTTGCACCGAAGCGACTCAGCGCCCTCCACTGTCAGCGGTACTGCAACTCGTTGACACCGAATCATCAGATCAGCTTGCAGCTGCCATTTTGGAACTTGCACAACGACCCGATCGACGAAAACAACTTTCCGGCGAGAGCGTTCGAGCTAGCGATGGATTTCATTGGGATAAGATTGGGAAGCTCTGGGACGACGTCATCAGTTAGCTGGTTTCGAGAGAAACCGGATGCAGCGGCAGTGGTTTGTGATTCAGTTCGGTTTCTCCCGACGCCAGCTACGCACCCTGACTAGACTTGCTTAAACCTCAGGCGAGTTCTCACGGAAGCGGTAGCCGACACCGCGGACTGTTTCGATCAAATCAGCGAGGTTGCCCAGCTTGCGACGGATGGCGCGGATGTGGACGTCAATCGTTCGCTCGAGCACGAGAGTATCTTCTCCCAAAGCGTTCTCAATTAGTTCACTGCGATCGAACGCGCGACCACGTTGCGTGATCAATGTTTGCAGCAATCGAAATTCACTGCGAGTCAGTTCGAGGGGCACGTCGTTCAGAAATGCTTGATGACGACGATTGTCGACTCGCACTCCGGAGTGCTCGACGACATCATCCTTTGGCTCGTCCGCTTCGGACGCAGTGCGGCGACGATGAAGGGCTCGGATTCGTTCTAACAGAACACGCATACTGTAAGGTTTTACAACATAGTCGTCAGCTCCGGCCGAGAAACCAACCAGCTGATCGACTTCTTCGGTCTTGGCTGTCAACATTAGAATACCTGCGGCACTGGTACTGGCATTCTTACGAATCTGACGACAAACTTCGATGCCATCCATTCCCGGCAACATGATGTCGAGGATCACGATATCCGGTTGCTTCTGACGCGCTTGTTCCAGGGCGTCGCGGCCATCGAACGCGCGGAAAGTATT
>JANNNN010000134.1:0-3881 GCA_031398555.1 Planctomycetia bacterium
CGGAAGGTTGATAACCTCCAACTGGATAGCCTACGGCCGGCGCATAACCTACTGCTGGCATGCTAGCGGCATAACCTGGCATGCTAGCTGTGTTGCCGACGGCAACCGGTGGACCAACTGGATAAGCGGGGCGAGCGGCCGTTTTATGTCCAAACAACCAATCCAGCAAAGGTCCCGCTTCAGCAGCAGGAGCTAGCGATGCAACGGCCACTGCGAACAGAGTAAAACTAGCGATCGGTCTGCGAACGGACATACTAAAACTCCAGCGGCAACGGCCAGGGCAAACGGGTGTTAACATGCTTCAACTTTGGAAGAGACCTACGTTAAAACGTGCAACCATATGTTTGATGCCAGCGCCCCACCATTCGTCAATGCGAGCATCTAGGAACTTGACTAATAATGAAACTATTTTGGAAGTGTGCGAATTGACGTATCGATTGTGTCGATTGTAACGACGTACACGTTCCAAGAAAAATTTCACAAGCTTGGTGTCGTGAATACTAGGTCAGCGGACTTGAGAGGCAAGTTTGATTTTCTTAAAACTCCCAATTCGACGGCAATCATGATCGATGCTGGCCGGGTCAGTTACTACAATCATCGTGACTGGGCGAAGTTTGTACGTTTACGATCACAGTCCTTCGTCTGGTTCGAAGGAGCTTGCGACAAATGCATGTCGTCCAGTTCGGCAGGAATTCGCCGAGGTCTATTTACTGACATTTTTTCCTCAGCATTTCGTTATCCAGGCCGGTAATTTGACGGGGCTGTGACGATCAAAATCCCCTCCGCAGCACACAATTGCCTGCAATTTCCATGATGCGGTGCCAATTCGGGGCTGGACCCGTTATCATCTAAAGCAACTCCGCGACGACTCACGCATACCCGTCGCTTCCTCGAACTCGTTGCTAAGGCGTCGGCTACAGATCATGAGCATATCCCTCAAAGAATCTCTGCCAATCGAATCAACAACTCAATCACCACCCCTAAAAAGCCCGGTAGGTCGAACTGAGGCGGTGGGTGTCTATAACCTCATGGTGCTTGTGCGACAGTGGAAAGACGGCGGCACATCGGCGCGGGCGGCTAATTTGTTACTGCCTGAAGTGCGAACGGATACTGTTCGCGAAGCACTGTCGGGTCTTGTAGCAAGTGCTCGAGAAGTTATCTCGGACTGCATTGCTCGCAATGTTGAAGTACCTTGGATCGCGCCGCCAAATGAACCTGAAGAATGCGAAAGTCGCTTCATGGTTCCTCTTCATCTCTAGAACAACTTCACTACAACAAGTACACAGGCGAAGTTAGTGGTAGCTTGCGAGTGTGTGGGTAGCTGGTTTCGTAAGAAACCGGTCGCACACGAAAATCGAAACCGATAAGCCGGGTTTCCAACAAAACAGGCTACGCACTTGATCGTTCCTCGAAACTGACAATAGAGCTTTGGTATAAAGATGCAGAAACTTCAAACGCTCGAGCGCGTGGTCGATTTGATCGATCCCTCCAAGAACATACTGCTGAACCAAAGTTACGAAGATGCGCTGGCCTGTGTTGCTTCTGGCGATCCGGCTCGTGTAGCGACTATTGACGGTCAGTTTGCAATCGTAGCACGCGAGGGGAAGCGGATTCGTTTCGCGCGTTCCATCGGTCGCCCTATTCGCTATTTCCTCGCGAAACGCGCTGACGGACCCTGCTTGATCGTTGCTGAAAGAATTGATGAAATACGTGAAGCGCTTCAGCGTGAAGGGCTCGGTGACCAGTTTCATCCGTCCTACACTCGCATGGTCCCCGCCCATCATCTACTAGAGTTGCAGTTGGTCGGCTGCCCCGATCCGAATCCTGTTACGAAGCGTTTCTTTGATCCACAGCGGAACCAACTTCCGGCTGACGTCGAAGTGATCGGACGTCGCTATATTGAAACACTTGCCAACGAATGCACACGTTGGCTCGACTTGATCGATGCACGCGAACCGCTTGGTGTTTTATTCTCAGGGGGTATCGATAGCGGTTCAGTCTTGCTTGTGCTTTATCACTTGTTGCTCAGTCGAGGAGAAAGTCCAGCTCGCCTGAAAGCGTTTACTCTTTCCGTCGGCAGCGAAGATGCTCATGATGCCACCCAAGCGCGAGCATTCTTGGAAGCAGTGAATCTGCCGATGTTATTGGAGGTCGTTTCTGTTCCAGAGTCACGAATCGATTGGCGAGCTGCGATCGGAGTGCTCGAAGACTACAAAGCTCTCGATGTTCAATCAGCCACGATGGCACTGGTGCTGTGCCACGAGATTCGACAGCGATATTCCGAATGGACATGGTTGGTCGACGGCGATGGAGGCGATGAGAACTTGAAAGACTATCCAATTGAGGATAACCCGGAACTGACCATTCGAAGTGTGCTCAACAATCAAATGCTGTACCAAGAAGGCTGGGGAGTCAACGCCATCAAGCACTCGTTGGTCTACAGCGGAGGCCAAAGTCGTGGGCACATGCGTACGGCCGCTCCCGCCAGCCAACTGGGCTTTCGGGGCTTCAGTCCTTACGCGTTGCCCAAAGTAATCGAAGTTGCCGAAGGAATCCCATTCATCGAACTGACCGAATGGGATCATCAAAAACTTTATGGTCTAAAGGGCGCCGTTGTTCGCGCGGGTATTCGCGCTCTGACTGGCCTTGAGATGCCAGTTTTCGACAAGCAGCGTTTTCAGCACGGGGCCGTTTCACGTCTTGCCTCTCGCAATCTGTTTCCGACGAGCGAACAAGATTACCGCGACGAATTTCAACGGCAATTCGCGCCCCGCCTTTGACTCTTGACTTAGTTGTCCCATCGCACGCAGCGCAGATTGGCTTTAACAACCAGCTAAGCACTTTGGGGCTTTTGGGTTCCGCCGCTCTCCTCACTCAACGAGGCGAGGATCTTTGGACAGGCGGCCTCTAGCATATCGAGCACCTTTTCAAAACCGTCTTCGCCGCCATAGTAAGGATCAGGAACATCGCGCGGCCAGTCGTCTCCCAAGTAGTCGCTGAGCAGCTTCAGTTTTCGAGTCGGACCGCCCGCTAAAATCGAGAGTTCACGAAAATTATTGCGGTCCATTGCAACGACCAAATCGAAATCGCTGAAGTCGCGGCGAGTAACCATCCGTGAACGGCTTGTCAGGTCGTAGCCACGACTTGATGCCGCCGCTCGCATTCGCTTGTCAGCCGGCTCGCCGATGTGGAAACTGCTCGTACCTGCCGAATCCACCTCAATATCGTGTTGCAAGCGTTCAGCCACATGCTGCAGAACACCCTCGGCCGCGGGACTTCGGCAGATATTACCGAGACAGACAAATAAAATTTTCTTAGTCATCGCAAAAAATTCGCCCTATATAAACCACCAGCCAGAGAGTTGAACTAGACTAAGAACGGGTATGTTGAATATCTTTAAGGAAGTCCGGTGATTGTCACCAAGCGGTTGGACGGAGTTTGTCGGAGAGTCGGTACATGAGCAAGAGTTTTCAGGTCGGGGATCGTGTCGTATTCACTAGAGATAAGCATACCACAAAGCCAGGCCCTCGAGCCAAAAACGTGGTCGCGACACCGCATGGCGAAATGTACGAATACCAAGTTGATAAGTACTGGTTAGTTATTGGAGTCCAAGCCGACGGTCAGTTGATATTTAAAACCCGACGCGGTAAACAGCACGTTTTCTCAGCGGCTGATTCCCGCCTCCGCAAAGCCAGCTTGTGGGAGCGACTATTCAAATCAAAGCTATTTCCGACTTCTAGCGACCAAGAAATTCCCGCCAGCGAAACTTCGTGCCCGTAGGATGGGACCATCGTCCCGTCCTTCTGTCTTCTGTCCACTGTCTTCAGTCCGACCACTTCTGCCGCATTACTCCTAGTAGCCACTTCAAAAATGCTGGCGAG
>JANNNN010000135.1:0-2415 GCA_031398555.1 Planctomycetia bacterium
TGTCATGGAATGGTTAGAAGTTAGAAGTTAGAAGTTAGAAGTTAGAAGTTAGAAATTTGAAATTTGAAATTTGAAATTTGAAATTTGAAGTCTGAAGCAGGGGAGGGCAGGGGGGTAATTAACGAGAACGTTGATGAGCGATCAAACCAGCTACGTAGCCGCCTTTGAAACCGGCATCGATGTTAACTACGGTCACTCCGGCAGCGCAACTGCTCATCATACTCAGCAGTGTTGTAATACCTTCAAAGTTCGCGCCGTACCCGACACTGGTTGGGACAGCGATGATAGGGCAGGGGACCAGTCCACCGACTACGCTTGCAAGCGCGCCTTCCATGCCAGCTACAACGACTAATGCGGCACTCTTGCGAAGTCGCGCGAGGTGTCCAAGCAATCGATAGGGGCCGGCGACGCCTACATCGCATAATAGATCAGCGTTAACACCCATCCAGCGCAATGTCTCCATCGCTTCGCGGGCAACGGGTAAGTCGGTGCTTCCCGCTGTGACCACAGCGATGGGCAGCGGGGCAGGGCAGGGGAGTTGCTGCACAACTGCGATCTCGGCGCTTGAAAGTCTCAGTGTGCGTCCGATCGAGTCGTATAGACAAATTGAGAAATTCGAATACTGAGCAGCGGCTTGTTCAGCGTTTACACGTGTTACTAGTACTTCAGTTTGACCGCTAGATAACAGCTGACTTGCAATGTTGGTGATCGATTCAGCGGTTTTATGGGAGCCAAAAATCACTTCGCCAAAACCGCAGCGCCGCTCGCGATCGATATCGGGCTGATGGCTTTTCTGACTCGGATGCTCGAGCGCCAGCAGCCGTTCTGCCAATTCGCTCCATCCGAGCTGACCGAGTTTCGCTTGCGCGATCCAAGAGTCTATTTCAATTTGAGAATTGTTTTCCACAATCGCCTTTAATGTATTCTTGCCGTGTTGATTGCCGACGCTAGGAGCGTCGGCCACGAAGGGGCGACGCTCGCGAATCGCACGCAAGCTGGAAGCTTGCGCCACTTGCCACGAATATCGCCATTGTACAAACGGTTTCCTCCGATTTTCAGTCCCGTTGCCAACCGGCCAGGTTTAACGACAATTTCGAGAAGTTTGTCGATGTTAATCGTATCCAGTTAGTCGTTTTGTGCATTTGCAAAGGTTGTTGAGCATGCCGGTCTCAGTTTTGGCTTATTCGGGTGGTCTAGATACTTCGACCATGTTGGGCTGGTTAATCGAGCGCGGTCACGAAGTCCACGCGGTGTACGTCGACCTCGGACAACCTGGCGAAGATCGTAAGCAAGTGCATGACAAAGCGATCAAGGCGGGTGCCAAGAGCGTACGAATGATCGATGCACGCGAAGAACTGTGCCGCGACTTTGCTTTCCCGGTCTTAATGTGGCAAGCCAAGTACGAAGGGCCGTACTTGATGGGAACCAGCATTGCTCGACCATTGATCTCCAAAATGTGTCTTGAAGTTGCCGCGGAAGTTGGAGCGGAGATCTACGTTCACGGCGCGACAGGCAAAGGAAATGATCAGTGTCGATTTCAGTTAGCCGCAGAGGCTCTGCGACCTGACATCCAAGTCTACGCACCGTGGCGCACCAAAGAATGGCGTGATTCGTTTCCGGGTCGTACCGAAATGATCAACTTCTGCGACAAGAAGAATATCCCTATCAAGGCTTCCACAAAGAAGCCTTATAGCTCGGATGAAAACGTGCTCCACATTAGTTATGAAGCGGGCGAATTGGAGAAGCTCGACGTGTGTGGTGTCGACTTAGTCGATTTCACGATGACTTGCAGTCCGCAAGAAGCACCGGACAAACCCGAAGAAGTTACGATCGGTTTCGAACGCGGCATACCAACCACGGTAAATGGTAAGAAGTGTTCAGCACTCGAAATCGTCGAGTCGTTAAACAAAATCGGCGGCCGCAATGGAGTTGGTCGCATCGACATGATTGAAAATCGTTTTGTCGGTATGAAGAGCAGGGGAGTGTACGAAGCGCCTGGTATGACCTTGCTCTATGAAGCCGCTGCACAAGTTGAACAACTTACACTTGATCGCGACTTGACGCATCTTCGGAACACACTCAGTCCCGTGATCGCCGAGATGGTTTACTACGGTTACTGGTACTCGGCTAAGTTCGATGCGCTGACTGCCTTTATTCGCAAGTCACATGAAGTCGTTACCGGCGAAGCGACTTTGCGGCTTTACAAGGGGAACGTTATCGCCGTCAAACGCAGCAGTCCGAACAGTCTGTACGACGAAGGCATTGCCACGATGGAAGCCGGCGGCACCTACAATCAAGACGATGCAGAAGGATTTATTCGCATTCAAGGTTTGCCTTATCGGGTTCAAGGCAAGAGTCGCAAGTTCGGCGTGAAATGAACGCAATTTTTTCGTAGCGGAACAAGTGTGAACCGTC
>JANNNN010000194.1:0-2223 GCA_031398555.1 Planctomycetia bacterium
GCCGCTACGGAATTGTACAGCCTACTTCCAGACCATCCAAAATCAAGCAACCAACAATCTCAAAAGCACCAGCCACCAATTTAGCAACCAGCCACCCAGCCAAACCGCAAAAAGTGGCTCAGTTTCTAATCGGAAATGACACGTCAGCGACGCGATCATGGAAATGGCGGCTTGTTTGCCAGGGAAATTGCCCTTTTGCAGTTCTGTGAGCACAGCGGCAGACGTTACTAAGTCGTGGACATTCAGCGCGTAGTCGTACCAATTCCGAGTCCATTCACGACGAGCCACCATGTCGGGCTCAATTCGGACCTCATGGTAAAAGCTTGCGATCGAAGTCTCGATGTAGATTCTACTCGTGGTTTTGTCCTTTCATCGACTTTGTTCGTCAGTATTTGGCGTTACGTGCTCAGGTCGGTATCATCCCACGTGACGTTTTCCGTAACGCACCACGTCAAGGAATGTCGTCGTTCGTGGATTGCCCCGCCATGGACGATTGGATGAAAACCTTGCGGAACGGTCTCGTCGCCCATTTGTGCACTGCGAACCGCATTATGGGCACAATAAAACAAGTATTCCATCTCGACAACTTCGTCGGATAATCGGGGAGTTGATTTTGCAACCATTTGTGCAACGGTCGCATCCAGACCTGGGAGGAAGTCGAAAATCATAGACTCACTAATCTCTTCTTCGATTTGGGAGGCCACGAGAGAAGGTTCAGGGTCGAATCCAAGAACCCACGAAAGCGCCCACATGTTCTCGAGTCTCCAACCAATTGTGTCGGCATGCAACTCGTTTGCAACCGGACGGTCGAGTGACACTATATCTGTTTCTTTGTCACTTAGCCATTCAAGAAGCCTATTGCGTTCAATATACCCAAGCACACGTTTGGAAGGTGCTTCCTGCTCCGAAAAGCACACCCACGTAAACAGTGCGTCTAACGCCATAAGTCGAGACGCGACCTCTTCAACAGGGCGTAGCCGACTGCTTCCTGTTGGTGGTGGAAGTGATTTCGCCGGGCGAAAACCGAGTGAGTTCAGTTCCGCAAAGACTTTTGAGCGAACTGCGCCGAGGTCCATGTCGTTCCAGTGATAGAGTTGTGCTGACGAACGTCTCGCATCAGCGAGCCGGCGCAAGATGCGTTGATTTCAAAACCGACCCGACCGCCGGATCCGTTGCATGCGATTGTTACCCGCCGTCATTCGTTACTGTTTTTGGGAATTACTGCGAGGTGCGCACCGAATCCGTCCTCATCGGGTGTGAATGGTCGATAGTCGTTAACATCGATTCCGCGTTGCAGCCACAAGCGACCACATTGTGGACATTCGGCGACACTCATGCAATAGTCGAAAAGCATGGACGAAAGGATTGTAGAAACGATTTCACCATCCGTATCATCTTGTGGATACTGTGCGGAGAATTCCTTGTTGATCCATTCACGTCGGTCGCCGGATCGCACCGCAGCAAGAAAAGCATCAACTCGACGCGTGAACGCGTTGTCAAAGGACTCGTATGCCACGTCGCCAATAATGTGCGCTTCAGTCGGACATGGACAAAGAGAGTCAGAAATCGAATGTCCGCAGCGGCATAGCATCTTGCTCATGATTTCAGTCGGGTAACGTTCGCAATCACCGCGGCCGCCGGGATTGACTGTTTAGTAAGTGTGACGATACCGGCGGCGCCGGTGCATTGCCTAGTTCCAGAGCCGGTTTTTTGCTACGGAACGCCTTCGGAGTGTAGCCGATTCCAGGTTCGAGATGCAAGCAGTTTTGAAGTCGAGTTCGCTGTTTGCTTCTGTTTTGACCGAGCATTCTGAAGTGATTTTGCGAATCAAATGACTCCCAAGTTCCAGTTGCCACGTAACCGAATCAACGCGTCGATGGTTGCGGAGCTTTTGCATTGAAAATGGTTTTGACAATTGGAGTGATCTCAATCACATCAACACGGATTGAACTCACCGTGTCGCATTGAGCCATCTTGAGCGCGCGCAACAATCATTCGAAGTCGTTCAACTTAAATTTTACCAACACCTTCGTTGTCACGCTTGAGCCTACAACAATCGCCGTCACTGGTTGCCCAGGAACCGCCGAAATCACCGCAGCCGCCGAGTGTGAGTTGGTTAGAAAGCGTGACATGACCGGCGGCTTCGGTGCATTTCATGGTTCCTGGTTTTTGAACCGGCACTGAAGCTTGAATTATAGCCGACCGCGTGAATGTTCCGCAAAT
>JANNNN010000217.1:0-1699 GCA_031398555.1 Planctomycetia bacterium
ATCCGCTTTAGGATTCGATTTCAAACCATGTGCTGCAATACCTCGAGCAATGAAGCTATCGACGGCCGAGTTGGTCGCAAGCACTGTTTGCGGAATAATGGGATCGACGCGGGGTTGCCATGCCCAATGAGCATGACGACGTTTGGCGAGATCAAAAGCTTCTTTCGCGTGACTGATTTCAGGAATGGGTTCATCGGGCCACGCCGCCCCGTCCGCGACCCACTTTTGGAGGATTTTAATTTCTTCGTCTGGCAATTTGCCACTGGGGGGCATCTCGAAGGCTTCGTACCGCACCGCTTGCATTAACAAACTATCCGCAACGTTCGTCGCCCCTGCTGCGCGATCCACGATCGCCGGTCCCGAATCGCCCCCAGCGACGATGAACGTGCGATGGTCCAGGCGTAACGTCGCTTCTAGTTTTTTTGCGGTACCGCTGTGGCATTCGTAACAGCGTTTAACCAAAATCGGTCGCACATTGTTCTCAAAGAACTCGATTGAGCCAGAATCGAACGCAAATGCGAACTGTGCAGCAAGCAACCAAACAAAAATCGTCAAAAACTTCTGCTGGGACATTCGGATCGCTTTGTAAGGCAAAGACTCGGTGGGCGCGGCCAACAAATAGTATGAACACAATTCAGTCAAGCGGCGAATTTTGGCCCAAAAAAGATAAGTCGTCAGGCGCGGCGGGTAATACCAATTTTCGCCCACGGGTGCTTAAATTGCAAGTCAACTGACAAAGGCAGCGATTTTGAGAAAATGCTGCTATAGCGAACAGTCCTAAATACTAACTTCTCTGGCGACCATCAACTCAGAATGCTATACCCGAAATTGGAAGTAGGCCTGACCCAAAACCGAACTGCGTCCAATAACCGAACATTTAATGTGCGAGCTTCAATCCGGATTCTTACGAATACAGCTACCTAGGGATTTAGGTAACTAGCGTTTTCGGGCTCAATTCAAAGGAGTGAACGATGCGATCGATGGCTGTAATCAATCAAAAGGGTGGCGTCGGGAAGACAACCACCGCTGTCAATCTAGCTGCCGCGCTGGCTGATCAAGGCGAGCGAGTTTGTGTAATCGATCTCGATCCTCAAGCTCACGCGTCCTTGCATCTTGGGCTGTCGGTGATCAACGACCAGCCGAGTGTTTATGACGTTCTTTGCGGCGATGCAACGATCAGCGATGCAAGATGCTGGGTCAACGAGAACCTAGCCGTCATTCCTGCCAACCTCGACTTGGCGGCCGCTGAAATGGAACTCGCGGGCGAAGTAGGCCGCGAAGTGATCCTCCGCGATAAATTGGAACTCGACGACGAACCGTTTGACTATATCATTCTCGATTGCCCTCCGTCGCTGGGCGTTCTCACTTTGAATGCACTGACCGCGATCAACGAAGTCTTCTTGCCCTTACAGCCGCATTTCCTTGCGCTACATGGGCTGAGCAAGCTATTAAAAACAATCGAGATCGTTGCCAAGCGTTTAAACCCTGACCTGCGTCTCTCAGGTGTAGTTCTTTGTATGTACGAATCTGGTACTCGCTTGGCGGCTGAAGTCACCCGCGATGTCGATGAATTTTTAGGTATGCACTCAGGTAACAAAGGCGTTTGGGCAGGTGCGAAATTCTTCCAAACGCGAATCCGACGCAATATTCGTCTAGCTGAAGCGCCTAGCTTCGGTCAGTCGATTTTCCAATATGCCGC
>JANNNN010000269.1:0-3317 GCA_031398555.1 Planctomycetia bacterium
TTGAATCTACGCTGATCGCACGCACCATTTAGAAAGTGTTTATTGTGGCCCTTTGGGCCGAAAGATAATGCGGTCAGGAGACGTTGCGAAGTTGCTGGCCGTTCATCCAGCCCGGCCCAGCGGGCCGGGGAACGGACCGCACTAGCGGTTCGCAGGCCCAACGGGCCGATTGTTCCTTAGTTACCGAGTGATGGACGATAGCTACCGCCTGTTTCGGGAATGCGCTGAACGGGTTCGCCGTTAGGTTGAAAGAAGTTGCGAAGGTACTGACCGGGGCGCCACGGTGGGAGCACAGGGCCATCGCTCGGCGAAGCGGGTTGAGTCGGGATCGGCTCAGTCGGGTAGACCGCACCTGGCTGAACAGTTGTTAAGTTCGGATTGAGGATAACAGTCGGCGGCAAACCGGTCGCCATGCCATTGGCAGCTTGAAGTCGCAAGGTGTTTGCACGTGCGGTCAGTTCTTCACTGGCCACGGGTTGCTCAGGCGACATTGTGATGTCGATGATTCTTTCATCGCGAATTTCGCCCGGCCATAAAGTCTCAGTGATAAAATCTAGAGGGGGAAGCTGGTACCAGGGCGGATTAAGATTGCGAAGCACTTTCTCGGTTCGATAGCCGTCCGCGACGACTTCGATATGTCGGGTCCCATAATACAGGAACGACGTGGACGCAGGGCTGGGGCCAATTAGTTGACGATCCACATAGACTTGAGCACCAGGTGGACTGGTACGAACGGTCATACGCCGCCGCAAGCAACCCAAATTCAACTGAAGCATCAGCACCAAAATCAGCCAAAGGCCAATTTTAGACTGTTGATTTCGAGTTTCAGTGGAAACGCACACTTCCATTCGGTTCCTACAAAGACCACCGTTTTGCCCAGTACTGGTCCCGGAGTATAGCGAGGTAAAAGTGTCAGTCGCTAGGTCAAACGCACCGTTTCTTTGGGTATGAACATGCCTCTCGCCACACCTTCAAAAAATTCGGTTGATAGCTAACTAATAACTGAGACTGGAAGCCTTAGCCACTAAAAGACGGAAAACTTGAGCACTTTTATTGCAAAACTGTAATGTAAACTGACTATTCAGAAAATTGCTGCCGTTGTTCTTAGAAAAAGGCTAAGATGCTACATTCCCAGACTGACGATAAGTACAATAATCGCCTGCACTTCGGCAAGCCGCCGTCCTTGTCTATGGATTGCTATCGAAAAATTGGGAAACTCCTCAAATAACCCAGACCCACGTGAACCCTGGAAGAACACTGTAAATTATGCAGTGGTCTCCGATGTTGGCATGCGCCGTGCGAACAATCAAGACTCGCTAAGCGTCCACCTCGGAGAATCGAAACAGGCTTGGGAAACCCACGGCCATTTGTTTGTGGTCGCCGACGGAATGGGGGCTCATGCTGCCGGTGAGCTAGCTTCAAAGCTAGCAACTGATCTGATTCCGCATCACTACAACAAGATTCAAGGTCAAGCTCCCGCTGAAGCGTTGCACAAAGCTGTAACGGATTCGAATGCGGAGATTTTTCGACGTGGCCAAGCGAATATCGAATTTCGGAATATGGGTACGACTTGCAGTTTACTTTGCATGCTACCTGAAGGGGCCGTGGTTGCTCACGTCGGCGACAGTCGCGTTTACCAGTTGCATGGCGACAAGCTTTATCAGTTGACGTTTGATCACTCGCTAGTTTGGGAAATGCAAGCGGCGGGTGAAGTGACGGATGAGACGGCCCGAAGCGGTGTAATTCCAAAAAATGTGATTACTCGATCACTCGGGCCGAATGCTGCGGTGCAGATCGATCTGGAAGGTCCGTTTCCGATTCAAAAAGGCGACCGTTTTTTGCTGTGTTCGGATGGGCTTAGCGGTCAGATTACCGACGAAGAAATCGGTGCGATCATGCGAACGCTCGAACCTAAGTATGCTGCCCAGTTATTTGTTGACCTTTCGAATTTGCGAGGCGGTCCAGACAACATTACAGCCGTCATCACCGAAGCAGTTGACGCTCGAATTATGACCAGCGGCCAAGGAAATTTGACAGTGAATCGCCGAGGTGCGAAGAAGAAATTTTCAACCGCGCTGGGAGTGGTAACTGCCGTTTGCCTGCTCGCCGCGCTAATTTTGGCAATGATTCCAGACCTTTGGGCGTTGGCAGTCGTTACTTGTGTGCTCGGACTGATCGCTCTGGCAACCGGATTCGCTCAAGTATTCTGGAGCAGCAACGAACCAGCCTCCACGGAAGTTCGCTATGGAAACGGTCCCTACCGAAGCTATCCGGCGGTGCCGAGTCAGGCATTGTTTGAGCACCTCGCCGGCACCATGAAAGCTTTGCGAGAAGCCGCTGTCGAACGTCAATGGAAGATTCACTGGGAACCCATTGATGAGCTATTCCGTACCGCGAGAGCAGCGGCTGACGCAGGCAATTTTTCGTTAGCGGTCCAGAATCAGTCGATGGTGATCATTCGACTTATGGAACAAATTCGTCGGCAGCGTCGCGGTGATCCAAGTGACTCTGCGATCGATTTGTAATCCCCCAAACTGCTCCGTTTCGATGCGCTCGCAATTAGCGATACTAGAGTAAGTCGTCTGCAGGTATTGTATACCTGCACGCCCCCGGCCTCTGATAGGTGACTGGTAACTGTCCGTCGCAAGACCGAGTGGCGATAAAGTGCAGGCCGGTGCGGCCAAACGCCACCCTCCGTTACTTTGTGACGGTTTTCATTTCGCAATCGAAGCAAACATGGGCTTCTACTATAATACCACGTAGTTGCACATCTGCGGCGGTCAGGTTCGATTGAAATTAGTGCAACGCTAAAACAAATAATAGGTACTGTTTTGATAACCAAGTTTGTAGCCCGCGAAGTGGTTTTACCAGAATCCCACGCAGGAAAGTTATCGGCTGACGTAGAGCCTTCAGAAACGGAAGGTTTGCACCCAACCAACATAGGTCCCCCGAGGGCCAAGCGTTCATGGGTTTCCACATTAACGTGGTTGATGTTCATTGCCGTTGCGTTTGGAGCAGGTTGGTGGGTTGCAAATAAAAAGGCAGATCACGAAGATCGACTGCAGCTTCCGCCCTCTACTGCGAAGGACTTCGGTGGTTCACTGCCCGTCACCGCAGAACCAGTCGGCTATCGTTCAGTGCAACGAACAGTTGAAGCGGTTGGTACGCTCCACGGTTACGAAGAAGTGTCGCTGAGCGCCAAAGTTGAAGGGCGAGTTATCAAGGTTCATTACGATTTGTCCAGTCGCGTTAATCCCGGCGAATTGTTACTTGAAATTGATACGACCGATGCCAAACTGGCCGTGTCTCAAGCGGAG
>JANNNN010000308.1:0-3713 GCA_031398555.1 Planctomycetia bacterium
TAGCTCCCACGACTCGGCTCTTGTTCATCGGATAGAAACACATAGCTGGCCACGTCGGCAGTTCAGGAAATAGACGATGCTGGTTCATCATCGGAAGCCGTTTTTCATATGCGGCAACCTTAGCCGCGAACGCTGGCGAGATTGGATCTTCACCCCCTGAGGTCAAGCGATCCGCGTATTGCTGGGGTGACGGCACATACTCAGAAATTTCCGTAATCGAAACGAACGAGTAAACAGGTTCAATCGCCGGCCCCAAAGCTCCAGACATAACCGCTTGGTGGACCGCATCGACCTTGAACGGATCAGCGTCAAAAACAACGACTCCGAAGTCAGCTTTATGACCACTAATGATGAACGTTTGCAACCGCGCGGGGGCGTCTGCACGCTGCGGGTCGAGTGCATCGATCAGTTGTTTCGTCCCGGCGGATCGCTGTTCTGCCGTTATTTGACTGAGTTCGCTACGATTGAACCGGTAGAAAATGTGTGAGCAATGCCAACCTTCTGTCAGCTGGACCGACGGTTCCGGCAATTCACTTGGCCGTGTGCCAGGACGTTGCGGCGCTGCGCCGACAGCACCTGGATTTGCCTGCCCCGAGGCGGCATGGGTCGATTCCATGGCGGTATGATGAGAACCCGATGACGCGACGGGCGAGCTTGATTCGGAGGCAGCCATTTTCACTTGTCCAGATACGAGAGGTTTTTCTTTATTTCCTAGGTTCAAATAGAACGCAAACGACACAAAAACGAAAGAGGCTGCCGTTACTGTTCTTACTTAAACCCTGCTAAAACTAGGGTTTCGAACGATCTCGGAGCAGGGTTTGAAAATCGATGTTGTAACGACGCTGCACTCTGCAACCTGTCCGGTCACATGACTTAGAATTGCCGTCTGTGACACGATATACCACTGCGTACTGCGCCACTGCTTGAAGTCTTGAAGAAGCCAGCGCTTATGCACCAACAGAGTTGATGAAATAATTGATGGTTTGACCCCTGTTTTCACATTTCGTGGACTCACGAAGCGATTCAAAGGGCCATGTAGTTCACTCCTGCGACCTCATTCCCAAAAAATAAAAATGGCGTTAGATGCCAGGAAAAATCCGCCAGCAGCGTACAAAGGCCCCAAGGTTTCCGCTAAGTGCAAATCGGACAGTATCTAAAGAAAAGTCCAAAAACGTCACATTTCCCTGCTAGATTCTTGATTTTGCTTTGGCTATTCTGACGTCGCCGAGCAATAGCGACGGATTGTTGTTGCCAACTCAAAGATCGGTAGCACTGCATCACATACGATTATCAATCGTTTTTTCTAAATTGTTTTAATAGTCTGTTGTTTTGGAATCTCTTTGAAACAGGAATTCGCTATGCGTAACTTGCAACCTACTCCGCGACGCACCAACCAAGTTAAGCGATTGCAGGTAAGAAGAGTTTTGTTGCAATGCGAACGACTCGAACCGCGACAGATGTTGGCGAACGACCTTAACCTAACTCCGTTGTCGAACGATTTTCTGGGCGCTGACACATCCATTGAGCGTTCTCAAAAAGAGATTGAGCAAGAACTGCGGACACAAAAAACGTCGCATACTTATGTTGCAGACGGGCAGGATGTCGGCTTGGTGATTTATCCAACGCGGTTTGCAATCTCATTTTCAACCGGCGTGAATCTGGATTCTGCATCATTGACTTCCCTCAAGCTGACATTTGTTCGAAAGGTAACAGACGATTTTTCCGTTTATGACTCAGTGGATTCAGCGGAATCGCTCCGAGCGCAACCGGATGTGAGTGAGGTTGTACCCGTCTTCTATGCGCCGGAGTCCAATTCCGAAGCGGTACTTTTAGATGAGTTAATTGTTAGTCTCAAACCGGGTGTTACTGCCGAAGGCTATTTCGCAGGCAATGCCACATTCAGTAAGTATCGTTCGTTGACGGGCACACCTGACCAGTTTGTTGCCACAGTGGCAGCCGGTAAGGGTGAAGCGGCATTGGTGGCTGCTAACGAGTTAAAATCGGACACACGGCTCAACTGGGTCTCACCGAATTTTTATCAGACCTGGCAGAAGTTCTATACCCCCAATGACCCGCGATTCACCAATCAATGGCACTTGAACAATACGGGGCAGAGTGGCGGGTTAGTTGACGCTGACTCGGACCTACCAGAGGCTTGGGATGTAGTCCAAGGGGGATCGGCTGCGTACGTCGTCGGAATTGTCGATGACGGGGTAGTGCTCAACCATCCTGACTTGACACCGTGGGTAAACACTGGCGAAATCGCAGGCAACCTGCTCGACGATGACGGCAATGGATGGGTCGACGACATAAATGGTTGGAACTTTGTTGCTAATAACAATCAGTCGACGAATACAACAGCCGACGATGCCCACGGTACCTCGGTCGCTGGCGTAGCCACAGCAAAAGGGGACAATGCTATTGGTGTCGTTGGGGCTTCGTATAACTCGAAAGTAATGAGTGCGAGGATTTTTGAAGGCGCGGCAGTTGCTTCCGACGCCAACATTGCGGGCGCCTTGTATTATGTTGGTGGTCGCACAGCCAATGGTCTTGGGACATGGCGTGCATCGGACCTCGTGAATAACAGTTGGGGCGGCGGTGCCAATAGCACTGTTATTAACGCTGCGCTCACTTGGGGCACTACGTTGGGACGCCTCGGACGAGGCGCTCCCTATTTATTCGCCACCGGAAATGGCTTCGGCGCAGTATCGCAGCCAGCTCTTCAATCGTTGACCATACCAGGCGTCATTGCAGTGGGTGCGACTAACAACAAGGGCGAGCGCTCGGATTACAGCAACTTTGGTCCGGCGGTGGACATCGTTACGCCTAGCAACGACACGCGGGCCGGATACCTCGCCATCGATACCACAGATCGACTCGGTGCAGACGGTTACGCGGCCGGAGATTACACAGGAACGGGGGCTACGGGATTCGGCGGGACCTCATCGGCAACTCCGCTAGCGGCAGGTATTACAGCCCTGACAATGTTCAGAGCGGACACCCAAGGCGTAACATTGTCACCGACGCAAATCCGTGCACTGTTACGCAACAACACTGATTTGGTTGGCGGCGTAGCTTATGACACTACTACCGGCAAAAACAACGAATTCGGTTTTGGGCGTTTGAATGCCGCCAGCGCAGTGTCCAACATTGGCAAGCCCGAAATCTCTGTCCTGACGCCTACCGTGGAACTTGTGAGTGGAGTCAGCAGCATAAAGGCACCCAGCACGTTTTTAGGTGAGTCGACTGATTTGCTGTTCCGTGTTCGCAATCAAGGGACTTCAGTTCTAAACTTGGGATCTCTGACTGTCGAGGCTGGCCCATTCACGGTGCTTGCTGGATTTGCAAGTACGGTAATTGATATTGGAGGTGCAACGATTTTCTCATTGAGGTTTACGCCTACGGATGGAGGACAAGCCTCGCGAACGGTGACCATTGCCTCGAACGATGCCGATGAAGCTTCCTTCGTTTTCATCGTCAATGCAACGGGCATTGCTCCATCCATCGGAGGCAGTGTTTTTGAAGATTCGGATGGCGATTCGGTTTTTGATCCCCAGGATGCTCGACTGGCGGGTCGAGCTGTTTTTATTGATGCAAATACTAACTGCGTTCTTGATAGCACACTAGAAACATACTCGAACACGACTCAAACAACGAATTTGGATCTGGCCACCGTCACGACAACCATCATTTTAAGTAATTTTACCAAATCG
>JANNNN010000347.1:0-9836 GCA_031398555.1 Planctomycetia bacterium
CGTTTCATGGTTGTCAGCCATTAACAATCAGCTACAAATGTCGCGAGAATTGTTGAGTGCCGAGCGCGATCGGGCAACAAAAAGTGCAGCCGAACTTCGCAATCAACTCTACGCCGCCGACATCACGGCAGCCGCCCGCGCCCTCAATGATGGTGACTTGCCGAACTACGACAGCTTGCTCAAACGCCAGATAAAGCAGAATCCTGAAGAGGATGTTCGCGAGCTGGCATGGTATTTTTTATGGAACAAAGGTCATCGTGAATCCGACTCAATTTCCGCTTCGAAAGACCCCTTGTATGCAGTGCAGTTTTCCAACGACGGCAATTTGATGGCCCTGTGCGGCGCTGAAGGCATTGTGTCAATTCACGATGCACGTACTCACAAAAAGCTAATTTCGTGGAACGCTAAGCAAGGTGAAGTGAATCTCGCTTCGTTCTCGCCGGATGGTAAACTGGTCGCGACAGCGGGCGATGATGGAACGTTATGCGTATGGAATAGCCAAACCGCCGAGCTCTTGAGTCGTTTCAAAGCCCATCCACTCCAGGCATTTCACGCACTATTTGGTGAGGGCGACACACTGATCAGTTGCGGGAACGAAGAAGTGATTCGAGTATGGAATTGGCGCACAGGAGAGGCGCTAAAAGACCTGACTGGACATACCAAATCGGTTCAGTCTATCAGTCTGTCGGCCGATCGAAGTCAACTGTATTCGGCCAGTGATGACGGAACTTGTGGGATCTGGAATCTGACAACGTTGCAATTGCACCGACGGTTGAATGCACTAGCATCGCGAGCTTTGGATGTTCAACCCGCAATCGGGCATGCCTCTATTTTCATAAGTGATCAGGATGGCAATGTTCGCCGCGAAAATATAGACCCGCATGCCGCATCTGCTTCAGTTCAAATTGCAAAAGTGACCGATAGTGCTCCGTGCATCGCGGTAAGTCCCGACTGTAAACGTGTCGCGGTCGCAAACAAGACGGGGATGGTTTGCGTGATTGAACTAGATGAGAACCTCAATCCCATGGATCCTCCGCGGGAGTTTTATGAAAGTGCATGGGCGGCACATTCTGGGCGAATTTACGATCTAGCATTTTCACCCGATGGTTCCAAATTAAATTCCGTGGGTCATGATGGTGTCTTGCAAACTTGGAATATTGCTAGCGCAGAGCATCACGCAAGTATCGACGTTTCGCACTTGATCGAGCCCAACTTTAATGGGCCAATGATCGCCCAGATTGCACTCGATGCTTGCATCATCTCCGCTGGTCGAAGCTTTTTGCTTTGGAAACCAACCTCGACACTCGCACCAGAGATCGCAGTCACTGAAACTAAGATCACGCGGATTGTCGCGTCGCCCTCGAAGCAAATGGTCTTCATGGGAATAGGGGAGGGGACAGTGGTGGCGTCGCGGTTGCGGGACAAGAAGCTAGAACCTGTATGGAGTTATAAGTGGCCGGATGCGCTGGGGACTTTGACCGGCTTAGCTTATTCGGCAGAGCGAAACTGGATTGCTAGTGCCGTCGAGACTCCTCGCAATCGCGTGAATCTAATCGATGCGGAGACCGGCCAAGTAATTAAGGAATTAGTTTTACCGCCTGGTGCAGACGGCAATAACCATGGTGACCTCGCCTTTTCCGCGGACGGAAAGTGGCTTGCGGCGGGCATCAATAAGCTAGTTGTTGTATGGGATCTCCAGTCTTCCGAGGATGTAAAGTGTCTTTCTGGTCACACAACCACCGTCACCACCATTACGTTTCACCCTGACAATCAGACTTTGGCAAGTGGTTCTTCGGATCGAGCGGTGAAATTCTGGAATGTTAGATCTGCAACTGAGATCGCGCACCTCCTCCATCACAAGGAGGGGGTAACATCGGTACTTTTTTCTCCTGATGGCAAATCGCTTCTGTCCTGTGATCGAGACGGAAGTACGGTGGTTTGGCATACCGATTCAGCTCGATTCTTGCTGGAATTGGACAAGCAAAAAAATGCGGTCTTTTTGGGGCGTGAATGGTTCGGACCGACGCTGTTTCGGGCCTTAGAGGCTCCCACGGTGCAGGCCGATTCGTTCGAAATAGGACACGGCAGGTAGCGAGAACTGCCATTTAGGCACTTTTGAAGCCGGTTTCGTTAAAAACCAGTTTTTTGGGCTATTCGCTCGGTCTATTCAATTCCTAGCTAAACCAGCTTTCTTTCGAAAAGAGTGCACCAGGGCAAGCATTATTCGCCAGTTGGGCGACTTGCTAGGCAGTTTGGCATTGAGGCACTTGAATGTGAGGGTTAAGATGCGTACCCTTCAATAGCGTTGGTGTACACCGGGCACAGCAGATTGTCTGCCAGCCACCAGCCAAGAACTTAGAATTAGAATCAGTAGAGCGACCGATGAAAGACAGTATTCATCCAAAATATCACGAGACCAAAGTCACTTGCGGTTGTGGAAACACTTTCCAAACTCGCAGTACTCGACCCGAAATCCGCGTCGACATTTGCAACGCTTGCCACCCGTTTTACACCGGCAAGCTGAAGTATGTTGACACTGCTGGTCGGATCGAGAAGTTCCAAAATAAATTCGCAGCTGGGACCTACGCCAGTCTTTCGAAGAAAAAGAAGTAGCAGCGCTGGGTATGTGACGACGCTGGTTCACTAGCAGTCAGCAACATGCAATCCCGGTGGGCTGCAAGTACACGCGGCTGAACTCAAGCAACCAAAGTGGCCCGTCGTGGTAAGCATCACGTCGGGCTTATTTTGTTTTTAGTCTAAGCAGAAATTGTGAAAAATAGGACTTCGCCTGCGAACCCCTGTCCTGCAGGCTCTGTCTGCCGCCGTTGTATCGGGGTTTAGTAAGATGAACAAAGGAATGTCGAAAGTGCTGCCCCTCGCTGACGCTTCGGGTTATTTCCACTCGCTGACGCTTCGGGTTATTTCCCCTGGCTGACGCTTTGGGTTAGTAAGAATTGACTTTGAAACCAACAAAACGCATCGTAAGTAAACCGTTATGAACGTTCGTGCTGAACTCGAAGGCAAACTGAAACGATTTGAAGATCTTGAGCATCTGATGAGCCGACCGGATGTTATGTCGGACTCGAGCAAGATCGCCTCGTATGCCCGCGAGCACGGTTCGCTTTCGAGGATCGCCCACAAGTATCGAAGCTACAAAAAAATGAGCGACGATATGCAGGACTTGGCTGAAATGGCGAAGAGCGATGATCCCGAAGAGCGGAGCATGGGACAAGAGGAATTCGATTCGCTGCAAAAGCAACGCGAGACCCTGTGGGACGAACTGCTTGAGTCGACTATCGGTGGCGAAGACGCGAACCGAAGCAGTTGCGTGATGGAAATTCGCGCTGGCACAGGCGGGGAAGAAGCAGCTTTATTCGCGCGCGACTTGTACGAGATGTATAAACGCAACGCCGACGCCAAAGGCTGGCGGACTGAGATTATGGATATGAGCGCATCAGAGCGCGGCGGTTTCAAGGAAATCGTAATCGGTCTGGAAGGCGAAGGCGTTTATCGCGAGTTGCAATTCGAAAGCGGTGGTCATCGCGTGCAACGCGTTCCTGAAACGGAAACGCAAGGCCGTGTTCATACATCAGCCGCCACCGTGGCAGTGATGGCCGAACCCGAAGACGTGGAAATCGATCTTAAAAAAGACGACTATCGCGTCGATAAGTTTTGTGCGAGCGGACCCGGTGGCCAGCACGTGAACAAGACCGAGACAGCCATTCGACTGACACACTACGAAACCGGAATCGTTGTTCAGTGCCAAGACGAAAAGAGCCAAGGGAAAAACTTGGCCAAGGCCATTCGCGTGTTAAAAAGTCGCATTTATGACCACCTTCGCCAAGAAGAAATGAAGAAGCGATCGGATACTCGCAAATCATTGATCGGATCGGGCGATCGAAGCGAACGCATTCGAACGTATAACTTTCCGCAGAATCGAGTGACGGACCACCGGATTAACTTTACGCTCTACAAATTGGATCAAGTCATCGGGGGCGACTTGGCTCCAATGACCAAAGCGCTTCTTGAATACGAGCGCGATCAACTTCGCGGGGATATGGAGAACGGCGGATGAGTACCACCGAAACATGGACGATAGGTAAATTGCTCACCTGGACCACTGACTATTTGAAAAAAGGTGGATCGACCTCGCCTCGATTGGATGCCGAAGTTTTGCTCGCGCACGCATGCGGTTGTCAGCGTATCGAGCTTTACACGACTTTCGATCAAGAACCGGCTGAACAAGCTAAAGTTGCCTTTCGTGAGCTCGTTCGACGTCGCAATGAAGGCACGCCCGTCGCATATCTTGTCGGCTACAAAGAGTTTTATTCGATGCAGTTCGAAGTGAATCCGGATGTGTTGATTCCACGTCCTGAGACAGAGCATTTGGTTGTTGCCGCTTTGGATCGCGCGAAAGAGCTTGGTTCCCAGCCGCTGAACATCGTTGACGTTGGTACCGGCAGTGGCGCGATTGCAGTCACCATTGCCAAGCATCTGAAGAACTGCCACATGACGGCAATCGACAAATCGCCGACGGCCCTCGCTGTGGCTAGGCGCAATGCCGAAAAACACCAGCTTGGCGAAGATCGAATCACGTTCCTGGAAAGCGATCTACTCGCGGCTCTCCCAGCCGATGCGAAGTTCGATCTCGTACTCAGCAATCCGCCTTATGTATCACAAGCAGAATTCGAACAACTGCCATCGACTGTTCGCAAATTCGAACCGCACATGGCCTTGGTCTCGGGTCCAGATGGAAGTGAAGTGATCACACGGTTGCTCGTTGAGGCTCAAGCGAAATTGAATCCCCGCGGTTATTGCATCTTTGAATTTTCGCCGATGTTGAACCAGCGACTTGCTGCGTTCGTCGGTACTGGCTGGGACCCTCCGCTGGTCACCAAAGATCTAGCTGGGTTGGCGAGAATTGTAACACTTAGAAAAGCAACTTGATGGTCGACGACTTAAGTTGGCCCTTTAACAAAATCATTGCACAAATCATTGCACACTTCATTGCTCCATAGAAAAGTTCGCTCCCATGATGCAGATGGAAAAGCTTGTTTCGCTTTGCAAACGCCGCGGCTACATGTTTCAGTCCAGTGAAATATACGGCGGTTTGAACGGCTTTTGGGATTACGGACCACTAGGTGTCGAACTGAAACGCAATGTCAAAGACGCGTGGTGGCGGGATATGGTCAGCGGCCATGACGAACTGTCCGTCATGAGCGGCGCGCCGGCCGAATATGAAATGACCGGCCTCGATTGTACGATCATTATGCACCCACAAGTTTGGAAGTGTTCAGGTCATTACGATCTTTTCCATGATTTCATGGTTGATTGCCGCCAGACTCGAAAACGTTATCGCCACGATCAAGTTCGCGGCCGTTGGGTCGAAGCCAAAGGTCAGCGAATCTTCGTTACTACGATGGTCGAAGCCGATACCGAAAATGAAGACACCCAACGTCGCACGCTCAAGTTCTTCAATCTACGCGGCAAAGATGCTGATTCGCTGAAATGGGATAAGTTCATCTCGCTGGAAAAAGTAGATGACTTTTCGCAAGTCCTGGCACCGGACGCAAATGAACTCGGAACATTGACTGAACCTCGCGAGTTCAATTTGATGTTCAAGACCTACGTCGGTGCGCTCAGCGGCGAAGAAGGAGCTGCCTTCCTGCGTCCTGAAACCGCCCAGGGAATCTTTGTGAACTTCAAGAATGTCGTCGATAGCTCGCGCGTCAAATTGCCATTCGGTATCGCCCAGATCGGCAAGAGCTTTCGAAACGAAATCACGCCTCGTAATTTTACGTTCCGTTCGCGCGAGTTCGAGCAGATGGAGATCGAGTTCTTCTGCCATCCAAATTCTTCGCAGCAGTGGTACCGTTACTGGCGAGATCGCCGTATGCAATGGTACAAGGATCTTGGCCTCGCCGGTGAACGTTTGCGACTTCGCGAACATCATCACGACGAATTGAGCCACTACTCGACTGGTACCGCAGACATCGAGTACGCGTTCCCATTTTTAGCCGAGGGTGAGTACGGCGAGTTAGAAGGAATTGCCCATCGCGGCGATTTTGATCTTCGCAGCCACATGGAAGGCAAGCTTGATGAAAAATCCAATCCCCTGGTCGTTCAGTTAGGTGAAGATGGAAAACCCAAGTATCGCGGCAGCGGCAAGGACCTTACTTATCGCGACGAACTGACCAACGAACGCTTCATTCCACACGTGATCGAGCCATCTGCGGGTGCCGATCGCGCGACATTGGCATTTCTTTGCCAAGCTTACTGCGAAGACGAAGCACCCGACGAAAACGGTCAGATGCAATCTCGCGTGGTGTTGCGACTGAATCCTCGCATCGCGCCGGTAAAAGCCGCTGTGTTCCCGCTCGTCAAGAAGGACGGCATGCCCGAGGTTGCCAAGGACATATACCGGGCACTGAAAAAGAAATTTAATGTGTTCTATGACGAAAAGGGTGCCGTCGGTCGTCGCTATCGCCGTCAAGACGAAGCCGGTACTCCCTATTGCATCACCGTCGATGGCCAGTCGCTGCAAGATCAGACTGTGACCATTCGGGATCGTGATTCTTTGGAGCAGTGGCGTGTAAAGGTGGACGATGTAGTGAGCGAGATTGAAACGCGAGTTCAAAGCTAGACAGCGACAGGTTGCAGCCCCTGAGGTTGCGCTGTTTGGGTCTTTTGATCGCGAAACTTTACCAGCGTTATTTCATTGCCAGCTTCATTGTATGAGGCTTTGTCGACAAGGTTTTGAATTAACGTGATGCCACGATGCTCATTTGAACAACTATTTGCATCGCGTGAAAATCCGCTCCCGTCATCCCGAACAACGACTTTGATACCTTCGATCGACAAACCTACGGACACATGCACATGCCTTTCGATATAGGGTGATTTGCTACAGCGGTTTCGAATAGCACTACTCGGTGTACCGGAGTGCAGGTGCCCATGGACCTCCCTCATTTCTTCTTCACTGAGTTCCAAGTTTCCGTGACATATTGCGTTGACCAAGGCTTCGTCAATGGCGACTCCAAGTCGAGTTCGCGAGGCGCTCGCCAGTAGGTTCATTCCATCGGACATGCGTTGCACCAAACCGACCAAGGGCAGTACCAAATCGGGATCGTTCTTCAATTTGAACTTAAACCGTATCTCCTCAGCGCAACTAATAAGATTATGGTAGTTTTGCTCCAGTCGCGAAGCGTCTAGTACTTGGCGCACGGTCTCTCCTAGACGGGCGGAAAGATCCTTTTTAGCAACGTAACTGGCCGCTCCTCGCTTTAACGCTTCAATTACGGAGGTTGGGTCATCCTCACCAGAAATTACGATGATTGGTACACGTTTCGGCTGTCGGTGCACTTGATTAACTAGATCGAGACCCGACATGCCTGACATTACAACGTCGGTGATGATGACATCGAATGCCATGTGACGCATCAGTGAAACGGCCTCTTCTGCCGAACCGACGGCTTCTATTATCCAGTCCAGAGGCTCTTTCTTGAGTACCTCTAATATGAAATTTCGGTGCAATTCCGAATCATCTGCAAGTAATATCATGGGCATGCTGAGATCCTTTAAGGCTGTGGTTCAGGGCGATTGATACTCATTACACTACAATCTAACCCCCGCTGCCAGGAATTGCAAAAATATGGTTCTCTAGCTGCTGTCGTTCGCAATTTACTTGTTCAGGAAGGCTGTTTTTGGGACGCAGAGTCTGTATTTCATGGTATTTTGACAGCTTTCAAAATAGGATTGCGTCAAAGAAGAAGAAGCTATGGCTCGTCGATTATTCCTCCTGCGGCACGCAAAAAGCGACTGGGCAAATCCCAGTTTGTCGGATCACAATCGGCCATTGAATGCGCGCGGTACTCGTGCAGCTTCAAAGATGGGAAAGCACTTCGTTGAAAATCACATTTCGCCCTCGGCAGTCATTGCGAGTACCGCACTCCGTGTGCGCGAGACTTTCGCCCTAATGCTCGAGGAATGGTCCTACGAACCCGAAATGTTCTTTGAGCAATCGCTTTACCTTGCCTCCGTCGATACCATTGGTTCACATGTGCGCGGGCTGCATGATGGCTGGTCAGATGTGTTGCTAATCGGCCACAATCCAGGCTTGACCAGTTTCGTAAGCCAACTTGCCAATCGACCGCTGGAAATGCCTACCGCCGCAGTAGCGATCTTTACATCCGACAAAGATTCGTGGACTGAAGCCGTCGCTGCAAAAAAATGGGAACTTACGGCCCATTGGTGTCCGCGGGACCTTTTCGATTAATTCTAGCTTTCCGATTCTACGACTTACGTTTTGCAGTCGTGCAGATTGCCCAGGCCCTGCAATCGAAAACGCAAAACTCTGAGACGCTACAATGCTAGCAAGGCCGCCTATCCACAAGCGTTTACCATTCTCGTGTTTGAGCAGTGTGTTATACTAGTCATACGCGCACTTGAATGTTGTTGAGACTCAAATGCGAAACTCGACGCTGCCGCTGATTTCCTACATGAGTACCGCCCATGCAATCCCAAAGGTATGGATCACTTCGATCGCGATGTTCGTGGATACTGATCGTCTTTGTTTGTTACTCGCCCAATGTCGCCAAATCACAACTAGCGATCGCGGACGAACCTGCGGGCCTTCAAAGAGTTCACGACGAAGTTGAGTCGCTTGTCGAGCAACTGAGCAGTTCGTCGTTTGCGATCCGCGAGACGGCCAGTAAGCGGTTATTGGAAATTGGCGCCCCTGCGATTGAATTAGTGGGGCAGGCGAAGCAGCATCCGTCGATCGAAGTGCGCGAACGTGCGATTCGCATCTGCGAAGAAATTGACAGGGGTATCTTTGAAAACGTCACGAAAAAATTCATTCTTTCGGCCGACGCTAACGAAAGTTTTGGCTTGCCAGCGTGGGATGTGTTTCGATCCATATCAGGCAACTCCAGAACAAGTAAGTTGTTGTTTGTGACGATGCTCCGCAGTCAGAGCGAACTGGCCAGACAGGTCGATTCTATGAGCAAAGCCAAAGGGACCGATAGTTCGAAGGATACGCATGACAAGCTCGTAGCGAGAACTGTTGCTGAAGCCGAGCGTCTGCATGCGCGGAGCTTTCGAGGACAATTGCCTGCCGTCGGTGATACAGTTGGATTGCTACTGGCGTGTTCTCTGCTCGATGACACATCAACAATTGGTTCTGCATCCAACGGAGTCAACGAAATGATCGTCGAGTCGCTTTATCGCACACCGCAGGGCGATTACTTCTCTAAACCTGGTTACGACCGGTGCATGCGGGCTTTGGCGGGTCAATGGATTTCCAAAACCCAAGCGTCACTCGCTGGTGAAGTTCTATCGATTGCGCTCCAACGAAGCATTCCAGAAGGAGCAATCGTCGCTCGCCGTCACTTAGATGCTTCGAATGATCGAGAGACTCGGGTTCACGCTTTACGGTGTTTGGCCCGCTTTGGTAACGAGAGAGATATCGCTTGCGTTTCCAAGCTGCTGAGCGAGGAAAATGTGCAGCGAGTGGCCTCGACCTTGACCCATATCGAGTCCATCACCGCGCAGGTCGACGCCGACAAGGCTGACCTCGGCAAGCTCCTGCGCCGCGCCGACCTGGCCTTCGCCAAGATCGACGGCGCTGCAGTTGGCTTCGTCGGCACGGTGGAAGCAGCCGACCAGACGCTGGCGCGGGTCGATCGCGTGCTCGACCAGGAGATCGGGCCGGCGGCGCAGGAGCTCAAGCAGGCAGTGGCCGCGCTCAATAGAATCACCGCGTCCGTCGATGGCCTGCTTGCCCGCAACAGCGGGCACATCGATGCCTTCGCCGAAATTGGCCTCGCCGACCTGTC
>JANNNN010000383.1:0-6640 GCA_031398555.1 Planctomycetia bacterium
AGTAAAGAAGAGCAGAATGTTGTGACCTATCCTGTCATCGTTAGTTCACCCAACAAGGAACTAAAACTATTGCCTGGCATGACAGCCAATCTGTCATTTCAAATCGACCATCGCGAAAAGATTTTAAAGATCCCGAACTCGGCTTTGCGGTTTTATCCGCCAGATCGAAAACGCGTTCATCCGGACGACCAGAAGGTGTTGGACGGAGTGGAACAGGAAACCACTCAATCGTCCCAGCAGTCCCAGGTCAATCAGTCAGCCAGTGAACGAGCGGAACTTAACCGTAATCGGATGAAGCGACACGTTTGGCTGCAGGAGGGTGACTTGTTGCGAGCCCGAGCGATCGTTGTAGGAATTTCGGACAGTCGATTTACCGAGCTGGTAAGTGGCGATCTTAAAGCGGGTGACCAGTTAGTAATCGGTGAGCAACCCAAGACGTAGTTTTTCTTCTTTTTCGTGGCGAATGCTTTTTCCGATGGCGAATGCTGCCAGCCTCCGAGTCGCAGCAGCCGAGGCTGGCAGCGTCGGTCAAGTGATGGCAGCGTCGGCCACGTGCTAAATCGAGGCCGATGCGGTAACATTGGAGCTAACTTGCACCCTCCTCTCGGCTCAATCGTCATGCTTGAACTTGCACAACTTCGCCAAGCCTTGCTCCAGTCGTTGGAGAACTACCAGCGTTGCGGACTTCAACGCATTCCTCGAGCAATGGCTGAAACGCTGCCCGCTGAAATGCTCGCCGCCATCGAACAGACTCGAAATCCATCGGCAGCTTCGGCGATACTGGCAGCGCCAATTGCTTCTCAAACGATTCAGACAACTTTTACCGTAACGCCCGCCCCTCCACCTGTCGCGGCACCCGCAGTTGCCGCGACTCGCACAGAGACTGAAATCGTTGCTGAGCGCCCGTGGAGTCTTCCATCGCTGAGCGTCGAAGAACGCAAATCGCGGCTGGAAATTCTTGATAGCGAGGTCAAGGCATGCCGCAAGTGTGAAGACATCGTTTGTTTTCGGCAGCAAACGGTTTTTGGAACCGGTCCCCTGGGGCCGACGGTCTGCTTTATGGGTGAAGCCCCGGGTGCCGACGAAGATGCGTGTGGCCGACCCTTTGTAGGTCGCGCAGGTCAGTTACTGACGAAGATTATCGAAGCGATGCAATTAAAACGCGACGAGGTATACATTCTTAACGCGTTAAAATGTCGCCCGCCTCAGAATCGCACTCCTGTGCCCGAAGAGATTGAGCAGTGCAAAGCATTTGTAGAATCCCAACTTGCTGTACTGCAGCCCAAGTACATCGTGTGTCTGGGCGCGGTTGCAGTCCGTTCGTTGCTAGGATTAACACTTTCAGTCGGAAGTCTACGTGGCCGGTTTCATCAGTATCGACAAGCTCGTGTGATCGTGACTTACCATCCTTCCTATTTGCTGCGAAACGAAAGCGCCAAAAAATTGGTTTGGCAAGACATGCAGATGCTGATGCAAGAATTAGGATTAAAACCTCCCGGTCAAAATTCGAAGTAGCCATTCCACGAAGAAGACGCCCGTTAGCCCATCGCGCTAGTTTTTATGTTGGGCTATTTTTCTCATGTGTGGCATTGGCATGCTCTAAAACAGGTCTGCATTCCCTGTGTACTTTGCAACTACATCGCGATTTAATTCCAATCCAAGTCCTGGCGATTCAGGAATCGACAGCATTCCATCGCTATCCAGCGGCCAACCACCTTGAGTTATCTCGTCAATGAATGGCGAACCAGTCAGGTACTCGACGAGATTTGTTCCGGGAAACGCAGACGCTAATTGCAAATCGGCCGCCAAGCCAACTGCCGTATTCCATCCGTGTGGAACGAACCGAACGCCAAAGTCTTGAGCCATCCAGGCAATGCGACGCTCTTCACTGATTCCGCCAACTTTGGTGACGTCAGGTTGCACGATATCGAACGCACCCGCGGCCAGCCATGGCTGAAACGCTTGCCGACGTGTCAATACTTCTCCGCCCGCAATAGGCACTGGTGAGTGTTCACGTAGTTTTACAAAGTCCTCGAGCGCATCGGGATGTAGGGCTTCTTCGAACCAAGCCACTGCATAGTCGGCCAACATCTTCGAAGTATTAAGAGCCCATTTGTATCCGTTGCACCAATAGGCATCGCTTCCACCCGCGTCAACCATCAGTTGGGATTCCGATCCGACCGCTTCGCGAGCGGCTTTTACGATGGCTTCATCGGTAGCTCCGTTGCGACGCCCAAACGGTCCCCATCCGATTTTAAATGCGCGGAATCCTTGTGCCTTAACGGCGAGCAAGTGGTCGCGCAGTTTCTCTGGTTCATCCATTAGTAGGGAAGCATAGGGTTGAACGCGATCGCGATAGCGGCCACCGAGCAACCGACCGATGGGTTGTCCGGTTGCCTGGCCGAGCAAATCCCAAAGTGCGATATCGATTCCGCTGATCGTATGGGTGATCGATCCGCCGCGGCCCAACCAAAACATATGCTGATGCAGTTTCTCGCTGACTCGTTCTGGTTCGAGTGCATTTTCGCCGCGATACAACGGTTCGAGCACCGCCAATGAGGCTCGTACTAAAGCATCGTTGGTAAACACGCTTCCAAGTCCAACAGCGCCTTCATCGGTGTGCACCGCGATCAACGTATGCACGCAATCATCGGGCCGAAGTTCGTTACTCCAGCCGCCCTCAGGTGTCGCACCGTGCAAACCCGCACAGCGAATCTCTCGAATTTTCATGCTACATTTCCGAATTCAATTTTTTTCACAAGCACATAGTTCAAAAGCAACGTAATGTTGAGATGGTCAGCATTTTTTTCAATAGGGCAACATTCTAGCTTGCAAATCGGCTCGCTCTATTCGTCCACTACCCGCGCGGAAACAGCGTGCACGTTCTTTCGAAGCGAACATCTGGGTCCAACGGAAAAATCGGTCGTGGGCAGCGAGTGTGTCCGAGGTAGGGCAAGTTTGCACTGGACGAACCGGGCGCATCGACGTTGATCATGCGCCTGCACCACGCGGCAAACATACGGTGCTGACAGTGCGGTGATTTGATTACGACTGCGTCAAAGGACTTAGGACTCTGCCCATGGGCATAGAAGAACGAGCGATCGTAAAGACTGACCGCGCGGCTGCTGACAACCAACGTAAAATTCTCCATTTCCAAAACCGCTGTCGGCCCCGCAAACCACTGTTCACCAAACGACTCGCTGCGAAAGCCTCCATCGGCCAGTAAACGAACTGTGGCCGTGATAGGCAGCGGCGCAAATCGACTTGAGTCCAGTGTACCACCCACGGTGACATGGATCACTGATCCCACGCCATTTGCAAAGGCCACTTTTACAGCCGGTTCATCGACAATGGGAATCAATATTCGGCCTCTGTAGCCGACTTCAATTAGTTTGCGCAAGATGGCGTTACTGTCGCCAGAAGCACCGGAGCTGGTGGCGTCCGCAGCGTCGACCAGACCCCATGTTCCTGAGCTAGACGCTAGAACGGTACTCGCCATTGACTCGAGACTGACCAGTGGCATTAGCATTTTCTCATGGTTTGCCCAGAAGCTATCGGCGATCTTCAGCGCAGACTGTTCCGCCAGCTCGGGATCGTTATCCGTCACAACAAAACTGTACGTTTGAAGCGATGGAACATCGGTGAACGGATTGCCGATAAACATTCCTGCCGAAAGTCCGCTGTCGAAAGATTCAATCTGCTGCGCGATGCGAATGCTCTCGCCAAAAAGCCCTGTTGCGGTAATCAATTCATCGCCGCGAACCAGAGCAGGTATGGCTACTTTGGCTGTCACAGGGCGGACTTCACCAGCCACGATGCGCAACAAGAGCCGTGCGGCGCGCTGACCTGTTTCAAAAAAATCGACATGCGGGTAGGTATGGTAAGCGACCACGGCGCTGCTGTGCTCTAGCATGCGATCGGTCAAAATGCCATGCAAGTCAAGCGATACAACGATCGGAATCTTTTCGCCAAGTATCTTTCGCGTTTCAGCTAGCAGCCAACCTTCGGGGTCGAGTTCTACTTCGCTGGCCATTGCTCCATGCATGGCAAAGTAGACACCATCGACGTGCGGAGCCGCGCGGATGCTATCGAGAAATTCGTTGGCGATACGTTCCCAAGCCGACTTTGCAAGTGTTCCACCGGAGGTGATGAACAGGGCGCCGTAGGCCGGCACTAATTCGACATTGGGCGATGGATCGAAGACGCTGAGCGCACCGCCAACTTCATTGCGAACGTCGCGATGGTATTCGAACAGTGCTTGGCCACGACGAATGGAAAAATCGTCATAGCCACTGAGATGCGGATTGAACGTCGATACTTCTTGTTTGCATTCAGCGACGAGGATTCTGGTCACAGTAGTTTCTCTGGATGGGCACGTAAATAATCGCGACGAAACAAAGTTTGGATTCCAACGATCAAAACGATTGCCGCGACAATGTAAGCGACAGAAGTGTAAGTGAGCAGGCGTTCAATGCCAATCGTCTTCTTCCACACACCGCCGATCAAGGGCGCACAACCAGAAACTAAGGCTCCGAAGAAATTGAGCAGCCCCACGGCTGAAGCATGAGTATCGGACGGCGCGACTTCGAAAGCAGCGGGGAAGATGTTACCCATGAAGAAGCCGCTGAAAAGCCCAAATGCCGACGCTGAAATACAAGTCGCCGTTAAGGCATCGCAGTGTCCGATCCAGTGCAGGCACGGCGCACACAACAGGAGGCTGGCCGTCATCAGCCACAGCCTAGCCGCTTTGGTAATTAGAAAAATCTTGTCGGCTAGAATTCCACCGCACAAGAGACCAATCAGTGTGGCGGACTGTAGATAGGCAGTGGCTGTGAAGGCTGCATCCGCCAGACTGAGCTCGAATTTCTCGTATAGAAAATTGGGCAGCCAACTGTACAACATCCACAACCCAAAGACGAAAGTTGGAAAGACAAAACATAGCACCACAAACGTTGGTACTTTCAGCAATTCAACCACAGCTAGATTTCGACTTGTCTCTTTCAGCGGCAGGCAAGTCACTTCCTTCACAGTTCGCAGAAACAAGAAATATGGGATCGAGTATAAAAGTCCAACGCCTCCGAGCATGAAAAATGCCTCGCGCCACATGCCTTGGTTGGCCATCCATCCGCCGAACCAAGCTCCACCGACTGTGCCCACAGTTTGCGCCGTCGTCAGTGTCGCGACGGCCCGCGAGCGTTTCTCCGGTGCGTGGGCATTCGAGGTGAGCGAAACGGCGGCGGGCATATAGAGCGATTCCGAGACACCCATTAAGGCGCGAAGCGACAAGAGGATCATGGCAGTTGTCGAAAACCCTGTCGCCACCGTAACAAGACTCCAAATGGCCAAGCTAAAAACAACTAGCAAACGTTTGGAGTATTTGTCAGCGAGCTGACCTGCGATTGGACAGCCAACACCATAGACCCAAAGAAAGATCGTGCCCGTCAAACCGAGTTGCTGGTCGGTCATCTGCAACTCGGTCTTGAGAACCGGGAACATCGCAAAGACAACTTGTCGGTCGCAGTAATTTAGAAAATATGCACCCCACATGAACGCGAGCAAGGTCGTAGCTCGATTTTCGGCTGCATTAGATGGGCGATTCAAAGTAGACAACGATCGTTAGAGACTTAGTAGGTCAACTTCTTGAGCGATCACCGCCACGCAATCGCCTTGACGTGTAAGGCAAGGAGCTCGCATGGTCATCAAGTAACCGTCGGTCTTCGCGTCTATGGCGTCCGGCTGACGGTCAGGACGTTCAAGATAGTGAATGTAACCGATCGGTTCACCACGTTTTACTTTGGAGCCCAAGTCCACGCAGATTTCAAAGATGCCTGATTCTGGAGCCAACAGATAATCATCCCGGCTAAGGGCTTGTGTCAAGATCGTGGGTGGCTGGCCGAGACTCTGTCGCGTTTCGGCTTTACCATGCAGCGCACCGACATGGATCAGCACATTGTGCAAGCCGCTGGTTGCGATTCGGTGAACGCGCGCGGGAATGGCCTCGCCGCCGCCTAGCTCGGTAGTAACCACTAGTTTTCCCTGATTCTCGGCTTCGACGGGCAGCAAGCCGGAGCCAGCAATATCGGCATAGAGAAACGCGAAGTCCGTATTCCAAGCCAGCATGGCGGCCAACATTTTTTTGCGTTGCTCGGGGTCCCGGACCAGGTGCATGTGAGCACACGGAACGAATTCCATGCTTCTCCCGCCTGAGTGTATGTCGACCACAACGTCGCACAGCGGGAACAGCACTGTCGTTAAAAAGTGAGCTATCTGACTGGTCACGCTTCCCTCGGGATTTCCCGGGAAAGCGCGATTCATATTCATGCCATCCAAAGGCGACAATCGCTTGCCTGCTCGAGCGGCTGGGAAATTCAACGACGGAATCAGAATTACGCGCCCGCTGACCATCTCCGGCTGCAGCTGTCTGCTAAGCTTCATCGCTGCGATCTGTCCTTGATATTCATCGCCATGATTTCCACCTAGCACCAACACGGTTGGTCCCACTCCGTTGGCAATGCAAGTCACCGGAATCATGACGTTTGCCCAGCCACCCAGATCGTGCGAATAGGGCACTTGCAAGTAACCTTGTTGCTTGCCTCGGGATTCAAAGTCGATCGATGTGAATAACATTTTGCTACGGAAA
>JANNNN010000410.1:0-3975 GCA_031398555.1 Planctomycetia bacterium
CCAGACTTGATGCAACCAACTTTCCTGTTCATCTGCGAACTCGAATCTGGCCCGTTGGCCGCTCCCTCAATCCTACAAGAGGATCCTAAAAGAAGCTTGCTGATCTGTTGTTGGTTCTTGAATACATTCCCGGAAAGGCCATTGACGCTAATCGAGAACAAGATTGCCACGATTGAATGGCAATCCCATGCCACTGATTCCCCTTACTAGAACGTATCGAACAATAGCGGTTTAAGCTATGATAAATCGCAACTCGCTTTCATTGCTCGACGGCCAGTGACTGAATTGCCAGAACAAAAAAATGGACCGAAGTTGCGAGTAAGGTCATTTTTCTATGGTGGCTCAATCACTCGCAACATCGGTCATTTTAAACGTTATGCCTTAAATCCATGACACGCAATCAACTTATTGACGCGATTCGCGATGCCAACAATCACGACACATGGTCGGAACTCGTTACTTGCATCAAGCGATCTGATGACGCAAATGCTTTTGCGACTATCTTCGCTCATTCAGTCGAGCGTCAATCAATGGACGCTGCAGTCTACGACGCCGCGAAACTGCTTTATGAATCAAATGTGACTTGTCGTTTGGATTGCGATAGCGCGATTCTCGCGATGCTTAGCAGTTGGGACATAAGCATTGAAGAAGTGCCGTGGTATCTTGCTAACCAATTCGGGGCGGAAGTGATCAATCGCCACGTGGAAAACCTGCTTGAGTTGAGCATGGATGACGCCGCGTGTACTATACTGAAATCCATCCGCTATTGGGTTGGACTGTGTCCCAGGGCGGCATAACAATCAATTGCATCGAAGTGGCGGATCGACCGCTGTGACTTTAGATACCTTACTTCCCGCCACTCGATGAATGGTGGCGTTACCCGACCAATCAAAAGAGGACGTAGACTTCAATCAACAATTCGATTTTCTTTATCGCTCACTTCGCCAACGCCTGACGTCTTTCACTACTATTGAGAGCTGTGGGCTTTGGAACACGTTAGTACTTGATGACCTACGTACTGACGTTGAACTTAGAGCCTATAGGGTAAGTGCTATTGCTGTAAACAGTGGATTTAGTTGACATTGCGCGATTCCCAAACCCAAGGATGAACAATGTCGACTGAATCACGTAAAGCTTACCCGAGCGATTTGACTGACGCGCAGTGGGAGTTGATTGAACCGCTGTTGCAAGAATCGCTTCCGGGCGGGCGCCCTCGAAAAGTGCTTATGCGAGAAGTTATGAATGCGATCCTTTATCAATGCCGCAGTGGCTGCCAATGGGATATGCTGCCAAACGACTTTCCAGCCAAGAGTACCGTGTACGATTACTTTGCAAAGTATCGCAGCGATGGAACCTGGAAACGCATCAACGACGTCTTGGTTGGGGCTGTGCGGATGCTTCACGCACCAAGCGAAGACATCGATCCAAGTGCTGCTTCGATTGACAGTCAAACGGTCAAATCGAGTGAGCACTCGAACAGCCGTGGATACGACGGAGGCAAGAAAATCACGGGTAGAAAGCGAAATATTGCAGTCGATACACTCGGCCTGCTGCTGGCTGTCGTAGTTACGATTGCGTCGGTTGATGACGCCCAAGCGGCCAAGCTTGTGTTCGAGCAGTTGAAGCCCGCATACCAACCTCGGTTGACGACGGTCTGGGCGGATAGCAAGTATCACAATCATGATCTGAACGCTTGGTTGAAACGGCAACGTAGCATCACCTGGGTACTCGAAATCATCCGTAAGCCCATCGGCGTTAAAGGCTTCGTACTGCTACCAAAACGATGGGTCGTTGAACGAACGTTTAGCTGGATAACGCGTTGGCGTCGCCTTAGTCGAGACTACGAACATTTACCCGAATCGAGTGAGTCGATGGTTCGAATCGCGTCCATCGGTCGCATGCTCCGCTTCCTTGCGCCAGATCCAACTATTCCCGCATTTAAATATGCTTAATTGCGTTTGTGTGCTTTCCGGACAGGCTCTTAGCCGAAACGCTGACGAGCTTCATGAATCGATCGTAGACCAGGTCTTTGCGGTGAACAGGCCTACAACTGACGGGCTTGGAATCTTGAACGTAAAGATCGATTTCGAAAAATCTATTTGCATCGACTTTCAATTGTGGTTTTTCGTCGAGCGTGGTGGACGTCTTGGGCACTCAGCTTCCCCATCACGATTTTCCGTTATGCGATCCGCTGATGACAAGAACGTATATCACGCTTCAATTGGTTGCGGGTTACGTGACAGTGCTGGGCGATTTTGGTACCCTCGCGAGGATTCCGAATATGGTAGATTCGATGCAGCACCCGATCGCGAGGACGGATGGGGGTACTTTTTCGCCAAAACTTTTGGTGATGGTACACTATCGAACTGGATGAGAACACGAGAAATCGGGTAACAAAGGGTTGCAGACGAAGCCCTCTATAAGCCGTTTTGACTTGCGTTGAGTCAATCGCTCGGGCTCGCTGAACCCAGCCGTTCGCTGCATTTACGGAGCCTGTATGGCTGGGCTATATGTTACCTGCGATTGTACGCGAAAGACCGAAGTAACTCCCGCAAAATGTGGTGGGGTAATTCGTTGCTGTATGTGCGGCAAAGATGTGAACGTACCTCCGCTAAGTGTTTTGCGGAGCGCGGCAAATGCAGTGCCATCTGGTCATTCCGAGAGCGTCAACGAACTGCAAGTTGAAATCGAAAAGTTTGAGCGGAACCTCGGGTTAGCTCGATTGGGAATGGCAGTATTGTTTGCAATGATGATGTGGCGGTTTTTAGCTGGAGAGTATCTAACGATACTTTATGGACCGATCCTCTTGATTGCCGCTGCATTTTACGATCGAATGCTAGTACGCAAACTCGAAAACAAAAAGAAACAACTTCACAGTTAGTTTTGGAAGGTGAGTCACGGATGCGAACAAGCGGATGCACCAAAGTGCGCGATGCGGTCCTCACTTACCGTCAAGCTCACAGTGCGAACTTGGTGATCCGAACCGTTCTAAGCTCCAGACATGTTTGCATAGCGGGAATTAAACAAATTCCTTGTAGGCTGGTTTCTTTGGTGCTCGGCGCGTGAATCGCTTTTTCGGTTCTTCGGCTCGCGTTTTTCTCAATACCTCGAATCGTTCGATTTCAGCGAGCTCGAAAATGTATTTCGCGGTTCGCTTACTTCCGGTGGTTGAAAGATCGATCGCGGTTAGATCTCCGCAAGCAATCAATCGGTGGATGTGCCGGCGCGATACTGGCCAGCGCTCGCACAATTGCTTAATGGTTAAGCTGGTCATTGTCCGCAACACTCCAGATAGTCGAGCATTTCGCGGATCTCGTTGATTGAGTTTCCCGCGTAGATCGCCTCGCAGACAATGCCTCGCCTTTTTTTCTCGCAACGCGTCGCCCGAAGTGCATCGAAAACGGCGTTTAGCCTGTGTTCCGATTCGTCTCTATCGGCGAGTTCCGCATTGTTGTTCAGACCGACAATCGTTTTGAAAATCGGAATCATTCGATAAGCGTCGCCTAGTTTTATGCATCCTTCGATTGCAACTTCTGAACCTGCCTCGGTTTCAAAAGCGAACTGAACTAGCCTGCGGTTATTCTTCTTGCTGAAAGCTCGAAGGATTTTATTAACTGATAGCTTCGGTGCCATTTGTTCCTGCCCATCCTGTGAATTTGTTAATTGTCTTGACTTTTACGTATTCCGTTTTTCCGGATGCGTCTTTCCCTGCCGGCAGCGGTTTACCGTTCAATGCGAACAATAGAAAATTCCGTCTGCATGGAATTACAATTACTCGATGTTTGTCTCTGTACATTGCGAGGTAAGCGTCAGTTGCTATAAGCCCCTCCGGTGTGATTGGTTGCTTTCCAGCGCACCATAATTGAACTTGAAACAGACTCCATGGAATTCGCTTTATGTCCTCTGCGTGGCTCTTGATTTCCTCGAATTCACGCGGGGCTGCTGCGGTGAACTTGGTAGTTCCGTTGGTTCTCT
>JANNNN010000412.1:0-1567 GCA_031398555.1 Planctomycetia bacterium
GCAAAGCTGCGCTGATCGAGGAGAACCCGAAAGCCACCCAATGCTCCCTGTGCGATCACTGCCAACAGGACGAAAACAGACCACCACTTAAACCATGAGCGTGAATCGCGAACCCAGGCCGCCACAACTAAGCCGATTGAGAGTAACCCCGCGACCGTACCCAGCAACCGGTGGCTATGCTCAACTAGCAGATCGAATGGACCGAACAACCATGTTGATGCTGGATAAGCAAACATGTTGTAACCATAGGTATTGGGCCAGTCGGGTACGGCCATGCCTGCATCGTAAGTAGTCACCAACCCGCCGACCCATATCAGCGGAAATACAGCCAACGTCAATGTTACCGCCAAGCCATGGACGGCGCGGCTGTAAGGCATTTCGGTTGGTTGAATGGTGGATTGCATCGAAGTTGTTGCTGTCAAAAAATCAAGTAGTGTGAATTAGTTAATGGACAGTGGCCGACGCTGTGAAGCATTTTGGACGAAGTAATGTAGCTGGTTTCGTTAGAAACCGGTGCTTGTCAGAGACCTCTCCTACATATCCGGTTTCTGACGAAACCAGCTACCTAACGGAATTCCTTGAGTTGTGCCAGTGGATAACGATTGGAGGCGTCCTTGGTAATCTCTTCGTTGGGTAAGTTCATCAGAAAATTCACCAAATCCCAAACGTCGTTTTCGGTCAGCCCCTGCGGATTCAAAGGTTGCATCGCAGTGGCTGGCATCGGAGAACCATCAATGCCATTGACGATTCGCAAATACAAATCACTAGGTTTCGAGCCGCCGCGATAAATACCGGTGCGCAGATTCCGAGGCAGTATAAAACGCGGCTTGAGTGCCCCGAGTCTTAAGAACGGCCGAAGCTCATCCCTGTTCTGAGGGTCCAAGCCTTCTGTCCAATCTTTTGTCCAAGCGTCGTAGTTGTTCGTTTGCCCATCGCCCATGGCAGTCGCCCCATGACAACTCGCACAGTTGGCAATCGGCCCTTGAAAGTGCTTTCGTCCTCTAGTAATCGATGCGTGTAATTTTTCGCGTTCCTCATCCGACAACGTTTTCGAACTGGTGAAAAGCGGAAACTCAGCAGGCGGTGCAGGGACCGGCGTAATTGCGTCGTCTGCTTGCACCCACGGCTTCACAACGTCGGCAGCAACTTTCATGACCCGTCCCAACTGTGTCTCGAACAACTCGGGATTGGATTCGCGATTTGCTCTGTCGTACAATCGGTCGCCAGCTTCGTAATCCAGTTCCAATGCAGCTTCAGTAATCATTTGCCGTTCGACTTGTCCTCGCACCGATAAGAAGATCACATAGTCCACCAGCGATTCAAGCTCGTCTTCTTTTAGGAGTCGGAACGAAGGCATGCTGGTACCCATCAGCCCCTGAACAAGCACATGGTTCAAATCGGCTCGCGTAGGCCGTTTGCCAATAGGCGTCGCTTTGAACTTAAATTTCCCAAGTCGAAAATCGCGCGGATAAGGATTCAAAAAGCGGCTCGTCGGCCCAAGCCCATCGCCGGAGATACCGTGACACTGAACACAATGCTTGCGGTACAAGCCAACCTGCTGATCGGC
>JANNNN010000441.1:0-14919 GCA_031398555.1 Planctomycetia bacterium
AGCCGGAGGGGAAGCGGTTTCATTGCGAATTTTCGCGCCCGACCGTCTCGACCTGGATGTCGACAAATTGGGACTGTCCGAGTATTCGCTGTTGATCATGAACAAGTTGATCGGCGATGCACATGGACTGGTTTTGATTACGGGCCCGACCGGATCAGGAAAGACGACCACTGTTTACTCGATGCTGTCAGCGTTCCGAAAACGCAACTTGAATATTGTTTCAATTGAGGATCCGGTTGAATTCCAAGTGCCTTTCGTTCGGCAGATGTCCGTCGACGAAGCTCATGGGCTAACCATGACAGCTGGTTTGAAAACCATGTTGCGCATGGATCCAGACATCGTCGTGATTGGAGAAGTACGCGACGTCGAAGCGGCCGCCATTGCGATGAGCGCTGCGAACGCGGGGCGATTAGTACTCAGTTCAATGCACACTCGCGACGCCGCCGCTACGATAACTGCGCTGCGTGATCTGGCGGTCGATGATCGTTCGCTCATCGGTAATTTGGCTGGAGTCATTAACCAGCGGCTAGTGCGTCGCTTGTGCCGGAACTGTCGCGCGTCGCGTGAACCTTTGCCACAGGAAGCCCAGCAGTTTTCGAAACATGGCATGCCTGTCCCCGAACGGGTCTTCCACAAAGTTGGTTGCGATCAATGCCGGAATTCTGGCTACTTCGGTCGCTGCGGAGTGTTCGAAACGGTGCAATTCACCAACGGTTTGCTCGATTGCGTTGCCGCGCATGAATCTGAGACCGTCATCCGAAACGCATTGAGGCAGGCCGGTGTTCCCAGTTTAATGTGCGACGCGCTATCCAAAGTGCGAGAGGGAGTTACATCGCTGGAGGAGATCCAATCCATCAGTTGGACCTAAGGCGTCAAACATAAATTTTGGATTCACACTGCCAATTTGCTCAACCAATTTCACCTTGTTGTTCGCGCGACTAGTCCTATTTGTCGTCACGATTTCATTTGCTAACTGTTCGTTCGGGCAACAGAAAGTCAACGACGCGGGTTTGAATCTGAACGATACCGAATCAGAAACATCGGTAGGTTTAGAGAGCAACCGTCGAGCACTTGAGCATGACAATCGGCGAGCGAAATTTATCTAATAGCAATACTCTGACTTAGCTTCGCTTTCAAAGCTGGTCCTCACTGGTACCGGGAGCACGAGGCTCCTGCCGAGCTTCTCGTGGCGCACAAAACAGACTTCACTGTAGGCTTGCCCGTTTTCTAACGAAACCAGCTACAGCAACTTTTCGAGCCGCGCGAGGGCGACCATGAGTTGGTGCCATTGGACGACCAGTTCAAACGTGTCGAGTGCCGTGGCATCTTCGCGGTCAAAGCCAACTTCGCTGAGATTAACGGTGTTGCCGAGAACCATCACGCCTTGGACGATCGCAACTTCACCTTTTTCTTGCGGACTCAGTTCGGCGTCATCGTACACTGGAACGACTTGCTGCATGGCTCGATGAACGATCCACAAAGCCGCTTTTTCGCAATCGTCAGCTGAAATTACAGTGCGAACGGTACCGCTTTGTACGTAGTATTTGGCCATGTTTTCGACTTCCTTCGATTGGTTGGTTTTGAACTGCTGCAGGCATGCTTGCCTTACAGCACTATTTATCGTGGGACCTCGGACAACTTAGGTCACTAGGAAACTTGTTTTTGAAAATACCTCAAATCTCCCGATACGATCGAGTATTCGACTGACAAATTCCAGCGGCTGGATTTGCTACAATCGTGCGGAATTCCACAAACAAACTCCCCCAAGAAATTTCATCCACCTAGGTGCTGCAATATGCGAATCGATTTCACTAACCAGTGGCTTTTATCACTCTGCGGATTCGTTTGCGCTGGCCTCTCTGCCAACGCGGTCGACTTGCCCGACGCTGCCAAAGTCGAGCCTGTACCGTTGTTGACCGTTCCAAGTTACTGCGAAGGGGTCGTTTTCGACAAAGAGGGACGCGGTTATGTCTCATGGGGCAAAACGATCACGCAGTTTACGCTCGATGGCAAACAGCAAGTGTGGGCCGAAACCGGCGCACCGAACGGGCACAAGATTTTGGCTGATGGCACGCATTTAATTTGCGATGCCAGTCAACATGCTGTGCTGCATCTGTCAGCCGACGGAAAATTACTCCCGTATGCATCGAAAGAATGCGATGGCAAGCCGTTACGTGGACCGAATGATTTGACACTGGACACTGCTAACGGCGGATTTTATTTTACCGATCCAGGCGACTCTAGCAAAGAAAAACCGATCGGGACCGTTCACTACGTCGACTCGAAGGGCAAGACGCACTTGATCGATTCTGGTTATGCGTTCTCGAATGGCATCGTACTGACTCCCGACGGCAAGAAACTCTACGTTGGTGAGAGCCAGCATGATCGTGTATGGGTCTATGAGGTTGTGGGCCCAGGAAAAGTCAATCCGAAGAAATTGTTTGCTGACTTGCCAAAGAAAGACGAAACGGCTGGCCAGATCGACAATCAACCCGATGGGATGTGCTTGGATCAAGCCGGCAATTTGTATGTCGCTCACTACGGCATGCGTCAAGTTCAAGTGCTCAGTCCAGAAGGCAAGCTGTTAGCGCGATACGCCGGTGGTAACCTCACAACCAGCAATGTTGCTTTTGGCGGTCCGAATCGCGATCAGTTGTTCGTTACTGGAGCGATTGGCGATACCGAAAATCGCGGCGGCGTGTTTCGGCTTGATCTTAAAGTACCCGGACTGAAAATTCTTCCTTAACGAATCACTCCCGGCCTGATGGGCGACCGCTGGACCGATAGCAACGCGTTTCAACTAGGTAGCTGGTTTCGTCAGAAACCGGTCGCGGAAGAGTGGTCACTTGAGTTCCGGTTTCTTACGAAACCCGCTACACTCCGCCGCTACTGACGAATTACACGAACAAAGAGACTTAGAGAAATTGATGCATACTACTACTTGCGTATCGTCTTGCCTTTTTGTTTTGTGGGTAGGGTGCATGTCGATGGCACAAGAAAGTAGTTCAATCGGAAACGGGCATCTCGTGATCGTTGGCGGAGGACTGCGACCAACTAACGCACGTGTTTTTGAAAAGATCATCGAATACGCAGGCGGTGTACAAAGCGCCAGGTTTGTAGTTCTGCCCACGGCAAGCCTAATGACGCATGACGCGGAGGACTTTAGCAAGTACTTGACTCGCTACGGTGTCACGGCGGACCGTTCTGAAGTCTTGAACGTCAATATCCACAACGCTCTAACAACGACCCATGATGCAGTCATATTGGAAAAGGTCCGACGCGCATCGGGCGTCTATCTGGCTGGTGGTGATCAACGGAGGCTGGTGCGGTTACTGACAAAAGACGATGGTAGCGATACTCCACTGCTAGCTGAAATTCGCAAAGTCTACGAGCGCGGCGGAGTAATTGCCGGCTCGAGTGCGGGCGCGTCGGCTCAAAGCGCAACCATGTTGGCCGTTTCAGGCTTGCATGACAAGTTGATCGACGAAGGACTCGATACGCTTGACTACGGGATCACCTCGCATAGTGATCAGCGTGGTCTGTTATTAACGCGTGGTTTCGGATTTTTTAAAGCCGGAATAATCGATCAGCACTTTACGCAGTATCGGGGCCGCTTGGGAAGGTTGACGCGGGCGACGGCCGACAGCGACGTGAATTTGGGTTTTGGCATCGACGAAAACACTGCGCTACTAGTTTCAAGTACAGGACCGATTCAAATCGCCGGCATGGGAGCGGTGACGATCATCAAACCGACTGTACGCGGTGAGGACGGTCCGTTGGGTTATAAGATCCGCAATGTGACGATTTCGATGTTATCCGACGGAGATTCGTTTGATCCCGCGACGGGTGAATTCATCATCGCCAAAGAAAAACCGCTGCTGGTTGCTGAGAAGCTTGAATACGACGGCAATTTTATGCTGAATGACATTGGCGGCGGAGGAGCGGTTACCTTTGCCTTCGTTTCGGGGCTTGCCGAAAACTCGCGGGCAGTGCAAGAGGCGATCGCAGTTAAATATCACGGCGACACAATGCACGGCTATCGGTTTACGATTCGTAAACGACCAACGACAAAAGCCTTTGGCGGAGATATGAACGATCAATGGACTTACAGTTTGCTCGACGTGCAGTTGGATATATCACCGATCGCTGGTGGGCTGAAGCCCTCGTCCACGCAAGTCCCTCGCGATTTGCCCGATGGTGAAACGAAAGCTGCATTGACTGCGGTCGCTTTCCGGGGACTGATCCCTGCCAACAGCGAACATCTCTTTCGTCCTCACGCACCCATCACTCGGCATGAATTCGCCTGTGCTTTGGCTCGCGGTGTACACTTGCCATCGCCTCCGCCGACATCGATCGTCATTCACGACGTCCAGCCGGACACGATGGAATCGGAAGAGGTCTTAGAGATCGTTGCGGCGCGCATGATGCACATGGATGCGTCCGGCAAATTTCATCCTAATCAATTCCTTACGTCAGTCGATGCGGCCGCCGGACTTCGCAAGTTGATTGAATTTGGTGCACCGATGGAAATCGCTACGATAGATGCGGAGCTTGCAAAACTAGACGCGGCGAAAGTCCAGGAAATCGATCGCGCGACAATTGGCGTCTTGCTTCATGCAATTCTCAAGTTGCCGAAGTAGTGTCGCCTTTTGCTCCGCAACAGAAGCGTCTGTGTTGCCGTGGGTGTCGGAAATTCCATTCTTCGCAACGCGTTAGGCACGACGGCAAGGGTATCATCAAGCAAAATCTGACACAACCTGCCTGAAAATTCTCAGAGTAGGGGAATTAATTGTCGAATGCCGATCGCTAATCACCCGCCATCGCTAGCTTTGAACATCCAAATTTGCCAAGAAATCGCATCCGGGGACGAACAATAGGCTTGAAAGAGTGACTGTTCGCATTCTAGCTAGAGGCTTAGATTGCTATACTCACAGGCGAACTCCCAGCCAAAGCCGAACTTTATTACTTGAAACTCCATTCGAGCCGCTGATGACCACTGTTGCCAACTCTGCCAAAAAGAAAAAATCTTCGGAGTCAACACACGAAGAAATCCAAAGCGTACGTGAAACGATTGAATCCATCGTTGTCGCTTTCATTTTGGCGTTTTTATTCCGAGCCTTCGTGGCGGAAGCTTTTGTGATCCCGACCGGATCGATGGCTCCGACGCTGATGGGAGCGCACAAAGACACCGTCTGCGAGCACTGCGGAAAGCAATACCAGGCGTCAGCCAGCAACGAGTTCGATTCGAACTCAGGCGCGAGAACCGATTCCCTCGTGGTTGGTAGCAACTGCCCAACTTGCCGTGGAATTAACGCATACGATCTAGAGAACAACGCTAACCATGCTTCGTTTTCTGGCGATCGGATTTTGGTTAGCAAGTTCGACTACGTGCTGCACAACCCGGCTCGATGGGATGTCATCGTATTCAAGTATCCACTGAACGCACGGATGAACTATATTAAGCGACTAGTTGGGTTGCCGGGCGAGAAATTACTTGTCAAAGGTGGCGACGTTTACGTCCGCAGTAGCGAATCGGAGCCATGGACGATCGCTCGTAAGCCTCCGCATAAAATTCGAGCGATGCGACAAGCAGTGGCGGATACTAACTTTCAACCTGCCGAATTGGTCGAAGCCGGCTGGCCCAGCCTTTGGCAGGCCTCGCCTAATGAACCAGCAAGTGCACCGAACTGGCAGGTGACGCAGAATGCGAAACAGTGGTCAGCTGAGCTGAAACAGACAGAATCAACGCAATGGCTGAGATACTATCACAAGTTTCTGACATTCGATCAGTGGAGAGACTTCGACGTGAAGAAGCAGATTCCTCAAATCGATCCGCTGAGCAGCCGACTGATCACTGACTACCAGGCTTACAACACCTCCTACACGACTAGTCGCGGAAACGTTTTTGATTCCGGCAGGTTGCGCAAACAGTTCGAAGGCACTCGACCTTACTTCCAACTGCAGCCTTACCAAGTTCAATCTGAGCGAAGATCGCACTCTCAAGTTCCCCCGCAAAACGATAGCGAACAGTGGGTCAGTGATTTGGCGGGAGACTTCGATGTGAATATCACCAGCAGTAGCGGAACACTTAGCGTCATGCTGGTTGAATGTGGGATCGAATTTCGCTGTGACTTTGATGTCGCGACTGGAAAGGCCACGCTTCGAGCGATGGAGGGCGGCCAAGCCGTGGCAGTGTTTACTGGCGGCAAGTCTACCGAAACGAATAGTCTAACAGCCGACACATCGATCAAAGGGACAGGCAAACATAGACTAGAAATAGCGAATTTCGACGACCAAATTGTTATCTGGGCCAATGGAAAAGCAGTTGAATTCGATCATCCCACCACCTTTAGTCTCAGTGCAGTGCGAAGCGACGCAGAACGCCGTCCGTATTGGACGAACGAGAATCCCCTGGATGCCGCTCCGGTTGCGATCGGCGGTGCGGGAGTGGCGATGAAAATCGATCGAGCCAAAGTGTGGAGAGACATCTATTACATTGCCATTACACCCAACAAGGATCACTACAGTGATTTTCCGTTGGATCGGGAAGATTTTTTGGTGTCATCAATTCCCACTGAAGTCGGAAGAAATGAAGCCAGGAAACAACCTGATGTCAGTCACGCAGCTATCTCTAGCACTTACGAACATCCCGAATGGTGGTCGGAGTCGAGTCTATTCAGTATGCGGAACCAACGCAACTTTTCGCTGGCTGACGACCATTACTTTCCCATGGGCGACAACAGTGCTCAGAGCGCCGATGCGCGAGCCTGGGGCGATGAACATGGAGATCACAATTACGTTGAACAGAGATTCATGTTAGGCAAGGCTCTGTTGGTATTTTGGCCACACTACTGGAACCGTCCAGTCCCATTTTTTCCGAATTTTTCCAGAATGGGCATGATTCGCTAGTCGCACACTTTTGTCATGGATGACTTTGATGGTAAATGTACTGGAAGTTCGGGGGCTGGAAAAAAAATACGGGCGACGCAAAGTCGTTAACGGCGTGAATTTTTGCGTTGGCGAATCGGAAATCGTTGGACTGCTGGGACCCAACGGCGCCGGCAAATCGACCAGTTTCAAAATGACTTGCGGGATTGTCAAACCAGATCGCGGACAGGTCTTTTTGGGTGAGCAAGAAGTGACTGAGTGGCCGATGTTTCGCCGGGCAAGCGAAGGCCGCATGGGCTACTTGGCGCAAGAGTCCAGCGTATTTCGCAAGCTGACCGTGGAGCAGAATATTCTTGCCATATTCGAATTGCTTGGCGTCTCCTACCGTGAACGACATAAGCGTACCGAAGATTTACTAGAAGATTTCGACATTACGCATATTCGCCGATCAAAAGCTGGCCGACTGTCCGGAGGCGAGCGACGACGACTAGAGATCGCTCGCTGTTTAGTAACGGATCCGCAGATTGTAATGCTCGACGAACCGTTTGCTGGTATCGATCCTGTCACCGTGCAGAGCATTCAAGAGATCATCGCCAAGCTGCGCGACCGTGGCATCGCCATCCTGATAACTGACCATGCGGCTCGCGAGATACTTCAAACAGTGGATCGCTGTTACGTGATCAGTAAAGGCAGCGTCCTATGCGAAGGCAATCCAGATCAGATCATGCAGCATCCCGATGTCCGCAAGGAGTACTTAGGCGATATCAGCGATAACTTCCAACGCTCAACCAATTCATCAACAACGCCGAATGCAAGGCCTAGCTCCCCAAGCACGCCGCCACTATCGACTGTTCGACTGGCCGATGTACCTGAACCGGAGGACAGGGAGGCATCGAGTGCGGAAGCAGTTCCGGACGAGCCGGCCGCAACGATCCCGGTTCCGCATGGCTGGTTCCGTCGCAGCAAGCCAGCCCCCGCGCCACGCGAGTCGGTCAATGCCACTAGCAACCAACCGCCGACACAACGACCTGTACGCCGTCGAACGGACGTGTGAGTTGCGGCTGGCGAACCTGAATCACAGCGAGGGCTTACTTTACATTAGTATCTGAGGAGTTGTCGAACAAAACTGATTGTCTGCTCTTTCTTATATCCGTGGGACCACCCTGTCATCCGTGGGTATAAAGATTGCGTTTTCCCACCGATGGCATAGCGGTCCCACGGATAAATGCATCAGGGAGCAACGTCACGAGGAATTCTACTTACCTGATCATTGCAAATAACTTGTCGCATTAGGCGAATTGGTTGTGGGCAAACTCCGTGATTGGTTACTAGTGCTTTGACACAACTGAGTTTTAGGGGTAGCGGAACGCGTCAAGCGTTTCGGCAATTTCAGCAAATTGACAATGATCCGAAAGCCTTGACGGCTTCCACTTCCTTCAACAATCACGGCTACGACATTCGCACCAACCCCAACATTCAATTGTGTTGAAGCACGATGCTGTTCTCGTCGAGAACTTGCGCTAGTACGACGATCATTCGCGTTCAATTTACACAGCTTTCAAAATGTCGAAGTCCATGATGACTACCACTACCACTGCCACGCCGCGTTTAGATTCGAATTTCGACGCTTTTAAGCTTGAACGGCCCGACCCGAAGCTGTTTCACTACTATCTGTGGTGTGCATTGCTGACTGGACCGCTCTCGCCGATAGTATTTGTTTCGTTGTGGTTTCGGTATTCGACTCTGCGTTTCAAATTCGATGATGCAGGTGTCGCAATGAGCTGGGGAGTGTTATTCAAACAGGAGGTATACTTAACCTACCGACGTATCCAAGACATTCACCTCACGCGAAATTTATTGCAGCGCTGGATGGGCTTGGCAAAAATCAGTTTGCAAACAGCGTCGGGTAGTAGCAGAGCGGAGATGTCGATCGAAGGTGTTTTGCAGGCTGAAGAGCTTCGTGACTTTCTATACAGTCGCATGCGCGGTGCGAAAAATGAAAAGAACAACAAAGCGCGCCTCGACATTGACGTCGCGGAAAATAATTCTTCGCCCCAGCATGAACGCGCAACACTTGCCTTGGAAGAAATTCGCGATGCGCTAAAGACGCTCGTTGAAAGGAGCAGTGTGTAATGGCACTTGGCGAAAAGGCGATCTTACGAGCCAGTCAGTGGTGTTATCAAGGTGTTTGGGGTGTGGCTACTAAATGGTTTCATGTCCCGCAAGAGCCTCCGCATATTCAAGGCGCAGACGATGCCAGTGTTCGTAGTTTTCGACCTTCTGAAGGTTACCTGCAATATCTAAAATTTTTCTTTTGGATTGGCCTGGCCGCGATGGATATTGCATTGATCATCGCTTGGATTGTCGTCCTGGTTGCCTTCCCGTTCGTTGGAATTATCATCGCCCCACTCGCTTGGGCAATCATCATTTTGCCGGACATCATAGCCTATATCGCGATTCATTTGCGGTACGACACGACTTGGTATGTGCTAAGCGACCGCAGTATGCGAATTCGTCGCGGAATTTGGACGATCCACGAAACCACGATCACCTATGAGAATATTCAAAACGTGTCGGTTAAGCAGGGGCCGGTCCAGCGATACTTTGGAATCGCCGATGTAATGGTAGAAACTGCCGGAGGTGGGGCGGTGACTGGCGGTGAAGGTGGAACAGTCGCCGGTCATTTCGGGTTACTACAAGGAATATCGAACGCCGAGGAGGTTCGGGCCTTGATTCTGGCCAAATGGAGCGAAAGCCGATCGGCTGGCGTCGGTGACGATTTAACGGAGCAATATGCTGGGGGAAAGTCGTATACTACAGCCGCGGATGTTGCAGGCGCGCAGTGGAGCGCCGACCAAGTTTTACTACTTGAGGGCATACGTGACCTGGCCGTGCAGTTGGCAAAAATTGGTTGACTTTTGACGGGTCATATCGGTTTGTGCGGCTGGAAACGATGGGAATGCATCGAAATTCCTGGTCTCGTTGTCAAACTCGTTGGAGAATCGGCCGCAGTTGGCGTAGAATAGGGGTTTCGGATTTGCAATTCTCGACGCTGTGGATGACGCATCCTGGCTCGGCTCAACCCAGAGGAACGACAAGTCGTGGAACCGTTCACGATTCAGTGCTCGACGTGCCAGAGTCTAATCCGAGTGCGCAATCCCAAAATGATTGGGCAGATCGTCAATTGCCCAAAATGCAATTCGATGTTGCAAATAGCTGCACCCGAAGCCTCTAAATCGCAGCTCGGTGATGCTCGTCAAATTCGAGTCGAGTCCCATCGTGGCGTTATCGACTCAAGTGCCATGACGAAAGAAGCTTTTGCGCCCGAACTGGAGGATGTGTATCGGCTTTCGCCTGCGCCTGCCAACGTCACAGCCGCTGAGGCGTCGATCAGCAGTTCAGCGGGGTTAATCGCCCCTCCGCAAGTTGACGATGAGTCCATGTTTGAAGACCCGTTTAACGCGCCGCCTTTGCCTGTTCAAAGATCGGCTAGCGGTCACAACGTTCACCCGGCATCCGAATCTAACCACATTCAATTGATGGCTGTACGTCGAACCGCGCGTCGCCGACAAGTTCTGATGGTGGCTGTATTGGGATCAAGCGGCGTCTTGTTTGCCGGTATTTTGTTTGTCGGTTTCTTGTACTGGTATACTGCTAAACCGAATTCGCCGCTTGCCAAAAATTCGGCCAATGGTAATCAAAATACTCTTAATGAGAGTGATGCTGAACCAAAGCATGTCGGCCCCAAACGGGAGAGCCAACAAGAGGTGCTTCAAGATTCGTTATCGGAACCTGAAATAGATCCGAATAGCACACCGCCGCTTTCTCCGACTGAACGGACTCCTGATTCAACCAGTCCAACTGCGACCGAGTCGGAATCGACAGGTGAGACGAATTCTATCAGTAACGCGATTGCAAAAGCGACTGCTCCCTCCGACTCAACTCCGTCAAATTTAAATGCAAACCCGGCTGAACAACCGGCTGCACCGAACTTGGATGAAAAATCGACTAACGAACTGCCGGACCAATTAAAGAAATTCCAAAGCATACTCAACACTACGATTGAGCCACAGTTTTTGGAGGATCAGGCGATTCAAAAGGCACCGCCAACGGCCAAAGAGCTGGGCCTTTCGTCGGGGCAGGAGGCCAAGGCAATTCCTGCTGTGGATGTGGCTAAGCAAATGAAGACGACAATCACCGGCTTGATTATTCCACCTAGTTCGGTTTCAACTGTGGTCAGCCTGTGGGTTCAGGTCAGCGGCATTCCTAGCGTTGTTGATCTCGATTCGTTGGCTGCTGCGGGAATTGATCCTTACAAGTCGATTGGCAAGATTCTTGTCAACGGTGAATCGCCGTTGGCACAAGTGGCAGCCTCGATTGCCAACGAGATAGGCGTAGATTCCAAAGAAGTCGAAAATCAATTCTTGGCGTTTCAGGCGTCCGAAGATTCAATTCGTGAGCACCTGCCGAATACGATCAAAATCGACGATCTCGTCGACCACGATCAGCAGAAGTGGCTAATCAGAACACTCGAACAGATTTGGCCCGAATATGAAGGGAAGTGGATTGTTCGCGATGGTGAACTTTCCGTCGATCCAGTTGTCGTTGATGCATTGGCATGGTTCTGGGCGGTGCGTATGCTCGAATCCTGGCGACTTGCCGCGGGTGTTGAAACACAACTCGACAAATCCAAGCTTGATCAATCGAAATTCGTTACCCACTTCGTCGACCCCGAAAAACTCCCAGGATTGAGCAAGCCCTTAAGTCTAACGCTTGTTAATCGGGCACCGGTCGCGCAGTTGGTTGCCGATATAAGTGCCGCCAGCAAAATGCACGCATGGGTTGACTGGGCGAGCGTTGGTCAAAAGGGACTGGGGCCGAATAGCATTGATTTTGTTGTCACGAAAGATCGGAGTCTGCGGCAGTGCTTGCGGGATTTAGCTGAAAAGTACTCGTTGGTGGTCGCCTGTGAAGATGAGAAGTCGATCGTTATTACGACCGCAGAAGTCTACCGAGCTCAGCCGAGGCTATACGTCTTGCCCACGCAAGGGAAAACCGCCGAGCAGTGGATGGATGAATTGCAACCACTTACTCCGGCAACCGCCTTTACCGCTCAGCCCATCCAAGCTTACCTAACACCGGGCGGCGAGTTCGTTATCGTGCGTTGCTGCCGTCCGCGAATTCGCAATTAAAAATCGTCAAAATGAACAGTTCGTAATGAACAGAATCGTTCCTGTGCAACACCGTGTGGATATTGTATATTTTGTAGAGGACATCATCGGGCGGGCCGAGTCCTTAGGTGGCAAACTCTTGCAGTTTTCGAATTTGCGACGCTGCAGCATGAATCGAATTTTATGAAGATCTGTGTCCCCCGGGAATCATTTCCAGGTGAGAAAAGGGTTGCAACAACTCCCGAGATCGCGGAGAAGTTGATCGCTATGGGTTTTACCGTAGCAATTGAATCGGCGGCGGGCGTCGGTTCTGATTACACAGATGACGCATACCGCGAAGCCGGCGTCGAGATTCAAGACGCAGCAACTCTCTGGTCGACCGCTGATGTAATTCTCAAAGTGCGTTCCCCTGTTGCATCAGAAGTCGACCTGATGAAAGCAGGTTCGTGGCTGATTAGTTTTATTTGGCCCGCGCAGCAGCCCGAATTACTGAAAGCTTTTGCATCGAAACAAGCAACAGTTCTCGCCATGGATTGCGTGCCTCGTATTTCGCGGGCTCAGAAAATGGATGCCCTGAGTTCAATGGCGAACATCGCGGGTTATCGGGCAGTCATCGAAGCTGCACATCAGTTTGGCCGTTTTTTCACTGGTCAAGTAACGGCAGCGGGCAAGGTTCCGCCTGCTAAGGTGTTCGTAATTGGAGCTGGCGTAGCCGGACTATCGGCCATCGGAGCCTCGGTCGGCCTTGGGGCACTTGTCCGGGCCAGTGACACTCGACCGGAAGTCGCCGACCAAATTCGATCGATGGGGGCTGAATTTGTTCCTGTCAATTATGAGGAACACGGTGCCGGCGAAGGCGGCTACGCTCGCTTAATGAGCGAAGGCTACCAGAAAGCGCAGAAGGACACTTATGCGAGGCAAGCGATCGATGTCGACATCATTATTACTACTGCTCAGATCCCCGGCAAACCAGCTCCAAAGCTGATCACGGCTGGAATGGTTGAGTCGATGAAGCCGGGCAGTATTATTGTCGATCTCGCAGCTGAGCAGGGCGGCAACTGCGAATTGACCGAGCCCGGGACGGTCGTAGTGAAGAACGGTGTTACGATTATTGGTTACACCGATCTGCCCAGCCGACTGGCAAAGCAAGCAAGCAATCTCTACTCGAACAACTTGCTGCGATTGATCCAACATTTATGTCCGAAGAATGATGGCCAGCTTACCGTGGAGATGGAAGACGTGCTGTCGCGTGGAACAACAGCAGTTTTCAAGGGCGAAATTACTTGGCCGCCCCCTTCGCCCAAAATCGCGCTACCATCCGGGGCTACCAGTCCAGTTCCTGCAGCAAGTGCTCTATCAATTGGTAAAAATGGAAAAAAATCTCAACGTGCGGCACAGCCTATGCTGCTTGTCGCCATCGGGATCGCGGTATTGTTAGCTTTCGGTAGCTTCGCACCTCCGTCGTTCATCGGTCACTTTACCGTTTTTATATTGGCCTGCTTCGTTGGTTACATGGTTGTGTGGAATGTCACACCAGCCCTCCATACGCCGCTAATGAGCGTAACGAATGCGATCAGCAGTATTATCGCAATCGGGGCTGTCATGCAACTTACCGGTTCAAGCATCATTATTCAGTTGCTTGCAGGGGTTGCTCTGATGTTAACTGCGATCAACATGTTTGGCGGATTTGCGGTTACCCAGCGAATGCTGGCCATGTTTCGCCGATAACGAGATTAGATTGAAATGATTCACTGGAAGTAGAGATTGTGAAATGATCGGCGTACCTCTTATGTTGGCCGCCTACTTGGGCGCGGTTGTACTGTTCATTCTCAGCCTTGGCGGATTTAGTAAACAAGAAACCGCAAGTCGCGGCAATTTGTACGGAATGGCTGGAATGTCACTAGCCATGATCGTCACCATCCTCGGCTCGAATTTCGGAGCGAACGGTTCCGTATCAGGATTCGCTTGCTTGGTCATTGCACTGGCCGTCGGCGGTCCAATTGGCTTTATGGCAGCTAAGAAAGTCGAAATGACTCAAATGCCCGAGTTGGTGGCGCTCATGCATAGCCTAGTCGGACTTGCCGCCGTCCTTATCAGTTTGATCAGTTATTACGCGGCTCCCAATCACGCAACCAATACGGAAGCTACGATCCATCTAGTTGAAATTTACTTAGGTGCCTTTATCGGTGCCGTTACGCTGTCAGGATCTTTGGTCGCCTTCGGCAAACTTTCGGGAAAAATCAGTGGCAAGCCGTTGCTCATTCCCGCAAGACATTGGCTCAACTTGGCCTGCTTGGTAAGCATCGTGATTCTCGGCTACCTCTTTGTTGTGTCAACATCGATCGCGGTTGTTTCGGTTGCAATGTTCTTGATGCTCGCTTTGTCGATCGCGTTTGGAATTCACTTGGTAATGGCGATTGGCGGAGCCGATATGCCGGTCGTGGTCTCTATGCTTAATAGCTATTCCGGTTGGGCTGCCTCCGCAACGGGCTTTATGCTCTCCAACGATCTCCTCATCGTTACCGGGGCGTTGGTCGGTTCCAGCGGAGCAATATTGTCCTACATCATGTGCCAAGCCATGAACCGAAGTTTCCTATCAGTGATTTTAGGCGGCTTCGGCACCGAAAGTTCCTCTTCGTCGACACAGCCAGCGTCCCAGATCGAAGGTGAAGTGCTTCCAATATTGTCCCACGAAGTTGCATCGTTGATGAGCGACGCGAAACGGGTCATCATTGTGCCGGGGTACGGACTAGCGGTCGCACGCGCGCAGCATTCCATCTGCGAAATTACCAATCTGCTAATGGCCAATGGCGTCGAAGTCCGATTCGCGATCCACCCCGGTTGCAGGCAGAATGCCCGG
>JANNNN010000449.1:0-1644 GCA_031398555.1 Planctomycetia bacterium
CGGAACAATAACATGGATGGGCAGGATGTACAGGATCTAATTTCTCATCTTGTTTATCCTGTGTATCCATGTTCAAAACTCCATCAAATTCGAGAACGGAGACGGCTGACTTATGTGCAATACGCAGGCATTCGCAGAAGCGGCCCGAACAGTTGACCGGTTTTTCGGAGCGCGGACGTCCTGGCCGGCGTCACGCCGGCGTCCGCGCCCGCTGAGCCCGCGAGTTGACTCGACTACACCAACTAATCTGGTTACTTACTACAAAGCGAGATCGTCAAACGCACTGGCAAGGCACCTAGTCCCGTGCGGGCGAGGACGCCCGCGCTCCGAAAACTAGGCATGCACTTTGGCTAGCTTCTACGAACACGTGTGTTTTGACGTTTAGTCAGCAGCCTCAGCTGGCTACCGGTTAAACGATTTTACGCACACGACCCGCGTCGCCTGCGACTTGCCTGCTTCGTGAGGAACAATCCCTAGAACCGGCGCGAAATACACTTGCTGCGTCTGTTTTTTTGGGTGTCGAACGTCAAAAATGAGCGCCGCGCGGACAATCGCAAGCTAGGGTTGCTACGGCAGAGGTCGTAGGATGCCTCCGCGTTTTGAGATTTGAACTAAGGCGACTCGGGATGATGTCGACTGAACAAGGACAGTTCGACCGTTTGCAAGGCAGTAAACCTGTCTCGCAAATTCGTTCGCACAGCCGTTCCGCATCGTTGGTACTATTCGCGATTCTGGCTTCTTTATCGCTTTCCATTGGTTGCCGCCAAATCTATTTGCCTCGTATCGATCCTACCGGCGCGAACATATTCCTACCGTTCCCAAACACTACGCCACTTGAACTTTCTGCCTCACCCGCTTTTCAACAGCCGGTCGCGCCTCCGGCCTGTGTTGATGGTTCTGACGGCGGTGTCTGCAATCTGTTCCATAAAAAATTGGTGGGTCACGTCCATAAATCGCTTCACAAGTCGCCAGGCGCATGCGGTGAAATTCAGATGACGCCGATGCGAGTGGTCGCGCCGGTCGGGGGCGAAGTTGTTTTGCTCGCCGGGATCTGTGGCGAAGACGGATATCTAGTCAAGAGGCAACCGATCGAGTGGATGCTCTCGCCAGATAGTGTGGGCACGTTTATCGAAGTTGGCGACGATATGAAGAGCAGACTGATCAGCTCGCTGCGCCATGTTCCTAAAGTCGAAAAGCTGGACGTCGATTTCGCTCGTGGTCGCACGAGCAGTAAAGAAACACTAATCACTCGTGGCACGCCGGGAACCGTCGACGATATTCAGTTAAGGGACGGTCAAACTTGGCTGAGCATTTCGTCGCCGAGTGAAGGTGTTAGCCGTGTGACGGTGCTCGCGCCCGAAAGTGAACTGTGGGATCGACGTCGACAAACTGCGATGATCTACTGGGTCGATGCGCAGTGCAAGTTTCCTAAGCCGCAGATTGCGAACAGCGGCGAAGGGATCTTACTGCTGACTCGCGTTACTAAATCAGGCGACGTGTTCAAGCCGGCTACTGGATGGAAAATTCTTTATACAATTGTCGACCCGAGCGTCGCCGTTTTCGCACCTGTAAATCCGGCGGACGCCGATCGAGTGGTCGTCAGTGGCAATGTGGCTCGCGTGACTGTGGACAAGGACGGCCTAG
>JANNNN010000499.1:0-14734 GCA_031398555.1 Planctomycetia bacterium
CCCGACATCGACAAGAGCCCCACGCCGCACCTCGTTCCACGCGAGAAATCCCAGTTGCCACCGCCACAAGCCAACGATCAGGTGGCCGCTCTGTCGCGAAGTGAATCGAAGCTGCCGCGACCTTTCTTATCTTCTCCCGAATCCATTGCTCCAGCGTCCGAAAGCGCTTCAGCGGAACCGATGCGACCAGCAGAACTTACCGGCGAGCGAGGCAGAACTTCGGGTGCTACGCTGCGAAATGATTTCGCTGCCGCCGCTCTCAAGGCAGCATCCAATGCGGCAACCATGGATCGTCGCGAGGCGCTTGAACCAACTCCCCCGGCTGATACTCGTATCGAAAAATCTCGCAGTAGCAGAACGCCCGCACTCAAACAACGCAAAGCAATCTTTGTTCCCGACGCGTCCGTGATGAACACCGAGGCAAGTGCGGACGCAATGGCTGCAAGTGAAACAGCAGCCACTGGGTCACGAATCGCTCGAGATTCTAAGCCGAGCATAGGTGCACCAACGAATGCACCGAAGTTAAATCCAAGCCCTACGAAGAACAACGACTTGGCGCGTCGCGCAGATCGAACTGCAGAACTTCGATTGCCATCGCCGGCCGCAGGAGATTCGCCAAGCGCATTTGCGAGAGAGTCGGCTGGTGGCCGCAGTTCATCGGCGGCTCCACGGTCGATGCCGATCCAGGGGGTCGATTCGCTGGCAATGCCCGAACCAGGAGAGCCGGACTTGAACTCAGCGATGAGTAGCCTTGCGCATCGCAATGCGCAAATCCAAAGATCGACATCCGGATTGCCCGGCATCGGATTGCCGCAAAGTGAAATTGCGAGCCGAACGCCAGGCTTGTCGAATGGGACTGATGGAAATTCAAACGCCTCAATGCCGCAAAGGGCAGGGCAGGGGGCTGCGGCTTCAGAGGACGTAGCTGGAATGCCCGGCGCAGGCCGCTCCATCCAAAAATCAGCTGTTGGAACGGCAGGAGTCCCAGGTGCAATTGCAGTTCCAACGACTGACTCCGTGGCCGGTGGTGAGGCTAGCGTGGCTGCGAAATTAAATCCAACCGAAGCAGGTACAAGGCGTGGCGAAGCAGTCAATTCAACTTACGGATCGCTGGGATTGCCAGGTATTCCAGGAGAAGGAGTCACTGCGACCAGAGCGACCGGAGTGCCTGAGGGCCTGTCGCGTGCAACCGACTCATTCACGCCGTCAATCGGTGAGGATGCAAGTCCCTCATCAAGCAAAAATGGAATGGCTCGGCAATCAATTGAACGCAACCCAAAGATAGGCGGCGCGATCGATGTTCCAGATTCTCAAGATCTGATAGAAGCCTCGAGTCCCGGTGACCTTCGAGCTTCCGGTCCAATCGATCTCGACTCTCGCATGGGGTCGACTTCAAACTCAGTGACTTCGCCAAACGAAGTCGGCGGACTCAACTTGGATATCAAGGCCGACCTTGGACGTGGCGGCTTGGCCGAACTGACACGGGATGGTGTGATCGTACCGAGAAGCGGGCGCATGCCGGATCCGCTGCCCATGATGGAAATCGATTCGCAACGATTTTCTCGGCAGGAGGTCGGTGGACCACTGGCCGCCGGCAGTAGCATTCCGCTTCCCAAACCAGCTTTCAAACAACGTCTTGATCGCTTGAAAGAAAATCAAGCGAGGGATGACAGCGCCTGGGGGCCGCAGACTGAACAAGCGATCGAATCGGGATTGGAGTTTCTGGCGAAGAGTCAGTCTGAGTCCGGCGCATGGCGGCTGCAAGATTTCGATACAAAAGTTTTGATTCGCAGCGATACCGCCGCAACGGCTTTATCACTGTTGTCGTTTCAGGGGGCTGGCTACACGCATCAGCAATACCAGTATGCCGATCATGTTGGTAAAGCACTTCAGTTCCTAGTGAAGAATCAAAGACCGAACGGCGATCTATACAAACCCGAAGACCCTGCTTCGGATCAGAATGCGTGGCTGTACAGTCATGCGATTGCATCTTTGGCACTCTGTGAAGCGTATGGCATGACGCAAGACCCTTCGCTCCGCGAACCGGCGCAGAAGGCGATTAACTTTATGGTTGAAAGCCAAGACAAGCAGCGCGGCGGCTGGCGTTACCGCCCCGGCAATGGAACTGACACAAGTGTCTCGGGTTGGTTCATGATGGCTTTCAAGAGCGGACAACTGGCGGGCTTGGACGTACCGACGCCGACCTTTGATCGAATCGAAAAGTACTTGGACCAAAGTCAAGTTTCAAAAACAATACCGCACCTGTATCGCTACAACCCATTCGCAGCAGACACCCCCGAGCAGCGTCATGGTCGCGAAACGACGCCGGTAATGACTAGCGCAGGTTTGCTAATGCGATTATATTTTGGTTGGCAGCGCGGCCAAAAAGAAATGACCGCTGGTGCGGATTACTTGCTCATGCATCCTCCTGCACCTGGAACAAAAGATGCAACCCTACGCGATACGTACTATTGGTATTATTCGACGCAGGTCCTGTTTCACATGGGCGGCGAACGTTGGAAGAAATGGAATAGTACGCTCTATCCGATGTTAATCGAAACGCAAGTCACCGAAGGACCGAACGCTGGTAGCTGGGACCCTTATCAACCAACGGCGGATTTATGGGCTAAATATGGCGGTCGATTGTACGTCACGACACTCAATTTGCTCTCGCTTGAAGTGAATTACCGACACTTACCGCTCTACGATGCAACGGCCAAGTAGCTTCGAACTATAATCGGATGCTCTTGGTAACCCGATGAGCCCTTACGAAACCAGCTACATATGATTTTCGTAATCGATTATCGTAACTTCGAAAAGTGCCAGCGACGCGAAGATACTTAAATCCCACCCTGCCTGAAGTCCTACCCCGCCTAATACGACCTGCCATGAAAATTAGCGTAACATTGTTGCTCGTTTACGTAATCAGCGTACAACTGACCTTGGGTGCCGATGGCATCAGCTTCAGTAACCAAGTTGCATCGATCCTGGTCGATAACTGTGTTGCCTGTCATGGGGCGAAGAAAGCCGAAGGCGGCTATCGGATTGATACCTTTGAGTATCTATCAAAAAGTGGTGATTCAGGTTCGGCTCCAATTACCGCTTCGAAAATTGAAGAGAGTGAACTTTGGCGTCGATTAGTTACAACGAATGCATCTGAACGCATGCCTGCCGAGAGTGAACCACTGGCTGCACCGCAACTTGAGTTGTTGAAACAATGGATCGTCGGCGGAGCAGCCTTTGATGGAACGAAGTCCAATGATCCGCTGTATTTAGTTGCCCCGCCAGCGCTCTATGCGGATCCACCGGCAAAATACTCGGCGACGTTGCCGATCACTTGTGTGGCTTTTTCAAGTGATGGGAGTCAAGTTATTTCGGGCGGATATCACGAGTTGCTTTGCTGGAACACCACCAATGGTACGCTGGTTCGACGAATTAAGAATATCGCTGAACGCGTGTACGCAATCGCTGTCAGTCCCGAAGGAACACGAATAGCAGTTGCTTGTGGCAGCCCTGGAAAAAGCGGCGAAGTTCGAATAATCGATTATGCGACTGGCGCTGTGGTAACAGTTTGCGGGCGAACATTCGATGTAGTTCTGGATGTTGCGTACAGTCCCGATGGAACGAGGATCGTTGCTGGCGGCGCTGACGGATTGATTGTTGTGATCGATGCGGCCACAGGCAACGTACAGCAAACGATCGCCAGTCACGCGGATTGGGTCAATGGACTTGCATGGAGCGATGATGGAAAGAAGTTGGCTTCTGCGAGCCGCGACAAATCGGCCAAGGTATACAATGCCGAAAATGGCGAGTTACTAATGAGCTATGCCGGACACGGGAGCGCAGTGAAAGGCATTGCGTTTACACCCGATGGAGCAAGCGTACTTTCTGTTGGTGACGACAAGAAGCTTCATCGCTGGGAAATCGAAGGCGCGAAGAAAGTTGCTGAAATAGCCATCGGCGGTGAAGGCTTTAAACTTGTGCGCGGAGTCGACTTTGTGCTCGCACCTTCGGCTGACAAATCGTTGCACCGAATCGAACTCGGCAAGAATCAGGAAACGCTGAAGTTTACGGGCCACACCGACTGGGTATTAAGTTCCGCGTTGCAAACCAAGAACGCTCAGGTCGTTAGCGGCTCGATCGATGGCTGGATTCGGCTTTGGAATGCACCTGATGGTACGCTTATCCGTGAATGGCGTGGTGCGCCTTAGCTTACACAATGGGTAACGCTCTCAAGCATTTCGGAAGATACCATATTGGCGACTATCTCGGGTTCACGCCGTTGCCCGCACTGTATTGGCCGCTGCTAATCGTTTCGTTGATTCTCTATGCGCGCCTTACCGAATCAACTAGGATTGAACTAGGATTCGATTTGAAATGGGCAGTCCTAATGGGCGAAGCGTTTCTTGGGCGACTTGCTTGAGAAAAAAGGATGGCAACTTTCCTTTGAGTACCAAACCCTCATCAAGTAGTTCAACAATGATTTGGCGATTTTTAAAGCGGAGGCGTGGTTGCGCCGCGAGCATCGAAGTCGCTTGGGCAACAAATCGAGGAATGTGGATCGGCGGGCGTATTGATAGTACTCCAGTGTGCACGCTGACGCGCTCCATGTGCGAAATCGCTTATATAGACGATAAATAGGTTAGACGCTTGCAAAGCATTTCAAATCAATTCAGACTTTTCAAACGCTAAAAAGGCAGTCGCTTCTCCCCGAGCATAAAACGTGCCAAACGATTATTCCGGCTCGGCCGTCTTTAACGTTTTTCCTATCGAAAGCCCCAGTTGCTGCAGTCGCGTACGGAATGTAGTCCGCGAGATGCCGAGGATTTCAGTGGCTTGAGTCAGGTGACCGCCGACATGTCTGAGAACTTCTTCGTAGAGAACTCGATCGACTTCTGTATGCACAGCATCGTTCAACTCCGAAGGCTTCGTTTCGAGAAGTTGTCGAATTAACACTCGAAGTTCGCTCAGATTGGAGGCGACCGGTGTCAGCTCTGCCGAACTCGGTTGATTCGCAACTGGAGAAGACGGTTTCACGGAGGTCGGCAAGCAATCGGGCGTAACGATCTCGCTTGTCGCGCGAACGATCGCGTACTTGATCGCACTTTGCAATTCCCGCACGTTTCCGGGCCAGCTATGTTCGGTCAGACTGGCGATGCAGTCCGGTGAAATTCGTAAATTGGATCGACCCAAGTCGCGACCAAAGCGGTGCACGAAGTACTCGACAAGTCGTGGAAGATCCTCAAGCCGTTCGCGGAGAGGCGGCAGGTTTATACTGAATGTGTTCAGTCGGTAAAACAGATCCTCCCGAAAGGTCTTTTTGCACAATAGATTGTTCAAGGTTGTTGTTGGTGGCCGCGATGATCCGAACATCGCAGTGCAAAGTCTCATTGCCACCGACACGCTCAAAGCGACCGTCTTGCAAAATCCGCAGCACTTGGGCTTGCGCTCCAAGACTCATATCACCAATTTCGTCAAGAAAGAGCGTGCCACTGTCCGCTTGTTCAAATTTTCCGATACGCCTTCGATCGGCGTGAGCGGTAATGATGATGACTGGAAGGTGTGGATCGATTTCACGCATTTTCTGAAACGCATCGAGTCCCGACAAGTCAGGCAAACGGATATCGCAAACCACGACATCGGGCCGATAGTGGTTGACCGCTTCAATGCCCGCCTGAGCCGTTTCGGATGTGAGTATCCTTAGCCCCTCGGTTCGCAGGCCTTTCTCCATGGCGTAGCGGATACTAGATTCGTCATCGACGATGAGAAGCGTTGTCATAGTCGTGATGTACCATTCTGTGAAGCCAAAGGCCACGGTTTTGTTGAATGAGCTTCCGGAAGCAATGCGGGCAAGCGGATTGTGAAAATGGCGCCGCCTTGCGGACGGTTCTGAGGAATGATCGAGCCACTGTGATCTTCAATGATACGTTGGCAGATGGCTAGTCCAATACCGGTTCCAGCATCTTTCGTACTGAAGAATGGATCAAAGATGCGATCAAGTATCGCGGGCGGTATACCGGTCCCGCGATCGGCTATTTGTATTTCGACTTCGCGCAGCATTTCCGTCGAAGGCAATTCGCGCAGTCGAATTTCTATTTGGCCACCGCTTGGTTGTGACTCGATAGCGTTGATAACTAGATTCAGCATCACTTGCTGAAGCTGCTGCGGATCGGCGCTCAGCTCCGTTCCGGACTCCGGCATATGCAGTTCAATTTTAATTCCCTGCCGATCGATTCGACTCTGTGTTAACTGAACCGTTCGCTGAATGATTGCTCCAAGATCGACTATTTTTCTTGAAAGTTTGGGTGGCCTCGCGAAGTCAAGAAAGGTTTGCACAAGTTCATTGAGCCGTTCAATTTCGACTCCTAAGATTTCGATGTCTTGATCGTCCAGCGCCGATGCGCCGCCTGACTGTCGAGCCATCTGAACCAAAGATCGCATAGCCGTTAATGGATTGCGAATCTCATGAGCCAAGCCAGCCGCCAGCTGACCAATCGCCGTCATTTGTTCGGAACGCATGATTCTCTGTTGGCTAACCTGAAGTCGCTGGACCGTTTCACTCACTCGATTGGCCATCTCGTCCAACGCTTCACGAATCGTCGCTAGGTTTGCGTTGGAACTAAATGTGAGCGGACCAACAACTTCGTTTAATGCGCCGGTGGCTGCGTGAACGGGAATAATCAGTTCAACAATCGAACGATTGACACTACGGGCTACTGCAACGCCAGCCATCAATCCACCGATCGCGCCGCATGTCATCAGCAAAAGCAAAGCGAGGCTTACCCGATCCGCATTCTCTTGATTATGATGACTTCGTTTTTCAAGATCCGCTTGATGATCGTTGCTCTGCTTCTTGGCCGTTTGAATGAGCTCTGTGATGATGGACTGAACCTCACTCATCAACTCAGGAAGACTCGCTTCAGTCGTTGTTGGCGAACTTAGTTCACCAAAAATATCGCTAAACCTCGCATATTGCGCTCGAATTATCGGCAGATGGGATTGATCGTCCTCAGGTGACTCAAGCAGTTTGGAATCCAAGGCTTCGTTAATTTTCAGCGTTGCCTGCTTGGCTTTTTCGAGAGACGTGGAGTTTCGAGTGGCTTGAAACGTATTCAGGTCCGTCTGGAGTTCCAGGAGTTGATTTTCCAAGTCCGTCGACTTTGCTCCTGTCAGCGAGCTTGGCAAAGCAGCGAAAAATGAGCCGCTCGATTTAATGCCACGAACTCGTTGGACTGCGAGCAGTGGCTCTATGTTGTGCTCGGCATTTTAGTGTTCGCCTGCCTGACGTTTGCCTGCATCGTTTGGAGCATTCTACTGTCGCCGGTGCGCTGATGGCGTACAAGACGTAATCCGGTTGTAACGTTAAGTGAACGGCTTCCGTGGTGAGCGAAGAAAATCATCGAATCGATTGCAAGGTTCCGAATTAGCCTTTGAGCCGGATCCTATGGATCAAACTGTCCATCGCTAGCAATCGAATTTAATTAATGTCTCCGCAGCAAGCATTTTCCATCGCTTGGCCTATCCGAGCCATTTTGTCAATCGTGCTATGTTTCGGAGCCGGTTGTAAATCGCCGCAGGCATGTTGCGAGCCCAATTATGTTTCCAAAGCGATCCTTTGCCGGACCGCGGTGGTCATGGAGCAGTCGCAGCCTTGTACGGAGTTGATTCCTGCTGGGGTAGTCCTGGAAGATGGTCTCGAAGAATCAGAGGCCATTGCAACTGGTTTGGCGAACAATTCCATGTTTCAATCCGCGCTGGCTCAACTGGGCATGGTAGGCGGCGATGCAGTTCAAGCGAGCTTAATCGCCAACCCGCAAGTCTTGATTTACTTTCCGTCGGGCGCGAAAGAAGGGCAGTACACACTCTACGCCCCAATCGAATCCTATTTCATGCGTCCGACACGCGTGAAAATTGCCAATCGCGAATACCGCCGGATTGGTGACCAGCTCGTGCAGAACGGATTGAATGTCGTGCGCGACATTCGATTGGCTTATGCTGACTTGGCTCTTGCTACAGAGCAGTCCAGGTTGGCCAACGAAGCGGTGAATCTGCGGAGGGAAATTGCCGAACTAACTCGCAAACGATTTGACGACGGAGATATTAGCGAACTGGAAACCATTACCACGAAAGTTGACGCGCTCAATGCGAAAGCGCTCAGCGGTGTGCAGCGACAGAACGTTGAAATCAGTCATGCCAGACTTGCGTCGTTGATTGGAATACCGACTGTGGCCACCGCTTTGCAGCCGGTCGCGCTGGAAACTACCAATGTCCCGACAATGGACGAGCAGCAGTTGATCGATACCGCTCTTGCATGTCGCCCCGACTATCATGCGGCCCGCTGGTCCGTAGCGGCAGCCCAGCAACGTTCCAAGTTGTCGCGCTGGCTGTTTTGGCGGATCGATAGCGTTGTCGATGTTCGTCAAGGGACCGATTACACGCGGACTGGAACAGGGCTTAGATTCGATCTGCCAATTTTCAATTGCAACCAAGGAGGGATCCTCCGCGCAGATTGGGAACTGAATGCGACATTGCATGCTCGCGATGCAATTCGTGATCTAATCTATCAAGATGTTCGTGTAGCGTTTCGGCAACTGAATCAGGTTCAAGCAAATTTGAATATTCTGGAAACAGAAGTTCTTCCAAACTTGTCCGAAGCGGTCGAAATTTCAAAAAAGGGCTTTGCGGACGGCGGGACCGATTATTTGCTGGTTTTACAAACGACGACGCAGTACTTGGACGCAAGGTCGAGGATTCTCGACCAAAGAGCAGCAATGCGTCAAGCCATTGCGGAGTTAGAACGAAGCGTCAGCCGGAGCGTCTTCGCCGTCCCCTTGGCCGTTTCGATGATGCTGACTCAGACGGCACCCAACGAAGAGCCCCAAACTACGGCGGACTCCTCACTTACAGTTAATTAATGGCGAGGTTCCCGAGTACAGCCGACACCAATTACAATCGAGCAACTCGCTGAAAGCTCTAATTTATGTTAGCTCGTGCCCTATGAGATCTGCTCGCTCTCCCGGTTGCTGTCTGTCTATCGCAATTTTTTTGCTTTTGTTGGGCCTCGGTTGCTCAAAACCCACTGCATCCAAACCTAAACCGATTACTCCGGCGAAAGTCGAGATGGTCCCGCATGAAAGCGAACTAGCGACCATTACGCTGACAGCCGATGCAGAAAAACGCTTGGGGATTTCGACTGTCGCTAGTCAAGTTGCAAGGGTTCAACAGCATCGTAAATTTGGCGGTGAAGTGATCATTCCTCCCGGTCGATCGATCCTGCTTACTGCCCCCGTATCGGGCATTGTCGCCGCCGCCGGTGAAGTGCCGATACCAAGAGCCGGAAATAGTGTGAAAGCCGGAGATGCTGTCCTCGAATTGAGGCCCCTGCTGTCGCCTGAGCGCGATGTACCCACGCCAGCGGAGCAGGTTCAGATGGCCAGCGCAAGGGGGACGCTAGTGGCAGCACAAGTTACCGCCTTGGGCGATGTGCAACGCGGTAAAGCGGATGTCATGGCCGCAAAAATCACTCTTGATCGCGCAAACAAACTATCGGCAGATCGAGCAGGCAGTCAACGAGCCGTCGATGACGCTCAAGCCATCAGTAACGTGGCACAAACACTGCTCGCGGCTGCCGAAGAACGAAGCAATCAACTAACAAAGCTCTTATCAACGTTAGAACTCAAGGCATCGCAAGACACCGCGACCAAGTTTACTTTAAGCGCCCCAGTCGATGGTCTGGTTCGCAATATTAGTATCTCAGCCGGACAGCAGGTTGTTGCTGGAACTCCACTGATGGAAGTGCTTGATACGAGTACCGTCTGGGTTCGGGTTGCAGTCTTTGTTGATCTACTTGCGGATATACAGCCAGGCGCCACCGGTCGCGTTGAATCGCTCAGTGGAAAATCAGGCAAGCAGTCATTACAAACGACTGCGACGAACTCGAAAGTCGCCATTCCCATTAGCGCACCACCCACTGCCGACGCGGGAAGTTCTTCAGCGGACCTTTACTTTGAAATCTCAAACGCCGATTCCAGCTTCCGACCTGGCCAACGCGTTGGCGTTGACCTGCCAATGCATCAAGAAGTGGAGGCAACAATCGTCCCTGCCGCTTCGATACTGTACGACATATACGGTGGATCTTGGGTGTACGTTGTGAAAGAACCATTGCACTTCGAACGACAACGCGTGACCGTAATGTGGGTCGAAAGCGGACGAGCCATGTTGCAAAAAGGACCAAAAGCCGGCGTTTTAGTGGTTTCGGAAGGCTCGGCGGAACTGTTCGGAACCGAATTCGGACCAGGGAAATAGGCAAACCAATATAATGAGTTGGCTTATCCATACTTCCCTGCAACTGCGTGTCATCGTTTTGATGCTCGCGATCGGATTGATCATTGTCGGTGTACGCTCCGTAGGATCGATTCCTCTGGATGTGTTTCCCGAATTTGCGCCGCCGCTAGTTGAAATCCAAACCGAAGCTCCAGGCATCGCTACTGAGGATGTTGAGAGTCTGATCAGCGTGCCGATCGAAAACGCGGTCAATGGCATTCCGTTCGTCAAGACGGTGCGTTCTAAGTCAGTGCTGGGACTTTCGAGCGTCCGTTTGATTTTTGCAAGCGGTACGGACTTGCTGATGGCGCGTCAGTTGGTTCAAGAACGCTTGACGTTAGTCGCCGCTCAGCTGCCGCGCGTTGCCCGACCGCCGGTGATACTTCCACCGCTCTCGTCGCTGAGTCGCTGTATGAAAATCGGGCTTTGGTCGGACACAAAGTCACAGATGGACATGACCGTGCTCTGTAAGTGGACCATTCGGCCGCGTTTGATGAGTGTTAGCGGTGTCGCCAACGTTGCGGTGTGGGGCGAAAAGGAACCTCAATTGCAAGTGATCGCTGATCCCGATCGCTTGCGAGCCTACGGTATTACGCTCGATGCATTGATGCAAGCCGTTCGCGATGCAACAGCAGTAGGAGGTGGTGGATTCATTGATACCCCGAATCAACGTTTGGCACTGCGCCATGTTCCAGCGGTCTACACCCCTGAGCAACTCGGTGAAATGGTGCTGAGCTATCGCAACTCAACAGCAACAACCGGACTCGGTACGGCGACAGCCATGGGCAGCCCCATTCGAATTCGTGATGTAGCGGAAGTTGTTATCGATCATGCGCCGCCAATCGGAAACGCGATCATCAACAGTCAACCAGGTTTGCTGTTGATCGTAGAAAAACAACCATGGGCCAATACGCTCGACGTGACCCGTGGTGTCGAAAAAGCCATGGAGGATCTAAGGCCTGGGATGGGTGAAGTTCAATTCGACACGACAATCTTCCGTCCGGCGACTTTTATCGAGCGTTCACTTGCAAATCTCAGCCATTCGATGGCTCTCGGATGCGTCCTAGTCATTGTCGTGTTGTTGATCTTTCTATTTGATTGGCGATGCGCACTTATCAGCGCGATGGCGATTCCGCTGTCTTTGATTACAGCGATGTTAGTGCTGTACTGGCGGGGCGGTACTGTGAACACCATGGTCTTAGCTGGATTGGTCATCGCCCTCGGTGAAGTGGTCGACGACGCGATCATCGATGTGGAGAATATCATGCGACGACTACGAATCAATGCGACTTTAGCGAATCCCAAATCGGCTTTTCAAGTTGTCTTCGACGCGTCTATGGAAGTCCGCAGCGCAGTAGTTTATGCAACCATCATCGTCGTTTTAGCATTCTTGCCGGTGTTTTTTCTAGACGGTCTATCGGGATCTTTTTTCAGACCGCTGGCCGCGTCGTACATTCTAGCGATCTTAGCATCGCTGCTGGTGGCTTTGACGGTAACACCAGCGATGTCTTTAATTCTGTTGCCTGCGACAGCTAGAATGCGGCATCGCGAAGGTCCGCTCGTTCGAGTTCTGAAAGGCGGTTATCGAGCCATGTTGGGAAGACTTTTGGAATGGCGAGGTTTGACGCTGACCGGTTTCGCTATCGCGTTTGCGGCGATGGCTTGCACAGTCCCGTGGTTGGGTGAAGAGCTGATGCCAAATTTTCGGGAGACAGATTTCTTGATGCACTGGGTTGAAAAGCCGGGTGTTGGAATCGATGCGATGGACCGTATCACGACCCTGGCAAGCAAGGAACTGATGGATGTTCCAGGCGTTCGTAACTTTGGTTCACATATTGGTCGCGCGACCGTTGCCGACGAAGTGGTTGGTCCCAATTTTACGGAGCTGTGGATCAGTATTGATGAGACGCAAGACTACGATTCAACTGTGGCTAAGGTGCAAAGTGTTGTCGATGGCTATCCGGGCCTGTATCGCGACTTGCTGACGTATCTCAAAGAACGCATCAAAGAAGTTCTGACTGGAACGAGCGCGGCGATTGTGGTTCGGATCTATGGATCGGACATGGATCAGCTGCGAAGCATCGCAGCCAATGTCGCGGCGCAGATCAAGCCGATCGAAGGCGTAACGACGCTAAAAGTCGAACCGCAAGTGTTGGTGCCGCAGATTTCAATTGAAATGCGACCAGAAGCAGCGGCCCAATTTGGTGTGACGCCGGCGGTATTGATGCGCAGCGTAAATGCACTGGTTAACGGTACTCAGGTTGGCGAGATCTATCGCGATCAAGCGATCGTTGCAGTTGCCGTGCGCGGTACCGACAGCGCCCGCCAAGATCCAATGGCTGTTGGCCGGTTGATGATCGATACACCCTCCGGCGCTCAGGTCCCTCTCGAAAGTCTTGCCAACGTCACGATCGTTCCCGCTCCCAATGAGATCAAACGAGAGGGAGCGTCTAGGCGATTAGATGTGACATGCAATGTGGCGGGTCGTGATTTAGCATCCGTTGCAACCGATATCGAAACTGCGGTCCGCGATAATGTAAAATTCGACACTGGCTATCACCCTGAATTTCTTGGGGAGTATGCTGAGGCCAGAGCCTCGCGGCAGAGGCTGCTATTGTTGTCTTGCGGAGCGATCCTGATGATCGCTGTCATTCTGTATGTCGATTTCCAGTCGTGGACGTTGGTGTTTCTCATGCTGGGCATGTTACCGCTGGCGATGCTGGGCGGTGTGCTGGGAGTCTTTGCCAGCGGCGGCGTCTTGTCGCTCGGATCTTTAGTTGGCTTCGTCACGGTGATTGGCATCGCAGCCCGAAATGCAATCATGCTCATCAGTCATTATCGGCATCTTGAGCGAGAAGAAGGCGTCAAGAGTGATCGAGAGTTCATCTTACGCGGCGCAGAGGAGCGACTGGCGCCGATCTTGATGACTGCTTTGACGGCCGCGTTAGCTTTAGCGCCGCTGGTTTATTCAGGTAGTCTACCTGGGCAAGAAATCGAATACCCAATGGCGATTGTCATACTTTGCGGCCTGGTGGCTGCAACGCTGGTGAATCTATTTGCGCTGCCACTGTTGTATGAGATCATCGGCAGTTATTAGACCTCCGCAAAAAGGACGCTGTAAGTGTTCCTCTCGGATATTGGCAACGTATTGCAAAACGAATCAAAGCTCGCTCGATTCAGTTCGCCGATCCGCTTTTTTCAGTTCTGTTTGGTTTTCAACTGCAAGTATCCTAACCGCCAGAGCCTGTTCTTCGTTCAACTGAAGGTACTTAATCACTTCCCGGCCTGAACCAGGAACGCTACGGATCACCGCGTCTGCGCGATGATCTGTCCAGGAGCAAATCATACCGCTCGCCGACCAGCCGATTTCTTAAGTTACCGATTCAACGAGGTCGGTGGATTGGAGGCCGTATTCGGTGGCAATGGACTCGCGACTGCCGACGGCGCAGTGGCTTGAGCGGGTGTTACGCTGCCGAAATTGTAAGTTGTTGGCCGGCTAGTTGAGCCAGGTTGGAACATTCCGGAATAGCGATTCGAAGGTTGACTGCTGCTGGCGTTACCAGCGGTGTAGTTTCCAACGGACGTTTGGCCGGCGGTTGGTTGTGTTGGAACAGTCCCTGGATAGCTAGGAACTGGTGGAGTTTGGCCAACGGGAGTTGTCCCGGCTGCGAAAGCTCCAGCGCCCGGAATTGGAGGTAGGCTTGGATAAGGATTGCTTGGAGCAGGAGCAGTATACGTGTTCGGTGCCGTTACCCCATAACTATACGGGGCAGGGGAGGGGGGCAGCTGCGGGAGATTTGATGTTCCCACCGCGTATGCCGAACCAGATCCCTGAGTTATGTTCGGGCTAGTTGAACCATAGCCGTTCGAAGCACTAGGAGCCGGGTAGGTGGCCAGTGCGCCCTTGGCACCACCGGTCATCGTCGCGTCCGATGGCTTGGTTCCCGTCATCCCGGCGTACGATCCGCCGTACGGGTTGGGGCCAGCGGCCACATTACTTGAGGTGCCAGCGGTATAGGTTGCTTGGTTAGTGGCACCGGGCCTTTGGCCGACGGTAGAGGCACCGGTTTGGTAACCGTTTGCGGACGCAGCCAATCCAGCGGAAGCTGGCGTGGTTGTTGATGGAGCTTGTCCGGCGTAGCCATTAATTGGAGCCTTGTTACCAGTGGATGTACCAGGTGAGGTCCCGGCGCCAACAGATGCTATCGTAGACGGCGTATATTTGTTAGCAGGGCTCTCAGGTAATTTGGGAGTGTCGTTACCCGCCAGCGTGGTGGCTGACGGCTCGCGATTCCACGACATTTTTGGCATCTTCCAAGCTCCCGCTTTGCAACCGGTCAAACCAAAGCTCGCAGCCAAGCCTAGTAAGCAGATGATGCGGAGCTGGTTGTAAGTGCCAATCTTCATGACA
>JANNNN010000567.1:0-3325 GCA_031398555.1 Planctomycetia bacterium
TGATTTGCATCAATAAAATCGATCAGCTCGGCTGTTGCGCTCGCTAAAGTCTTTATTGTGCAGCGCCATTCCTGCGATTCACAAATTTCGCCTTGCCAGCGATAAATGCTTAGTACAGGGCCGTTGATTTGAACGCAGGCGGCCAAGCGAGCGGCTACAAGCTGCTTCGCCAAGTTAGCGGCGGCTTGTTCAGAGTCGAGGGTGGTGGTGACTTCAACAATTTTGATCATTGTCTAGCGGTCAAAATGAGGATTGAGGTAGTGCATCATTCAACTAGCTTCAAAGGAGTTCCGGTGGGTGCGTCTTTATTAAATAGCAAAGTCATTATTGGCAATAGCCTGGAGCTTAAGTCTCGGCATGAACTGCAACCTTCTTTGGGGTGGACACGGGCCCGCCCGTCACTAACGTCTGCTTTCTAACTTCTCCACTATCGCCTGCCATTTGGAGAAACTCTGATTGAAGGTTAACAAAACGGCCAGCAGGCATCCAACTGTCGAAGTGGTGGCGATAAGCGCGAGAATGACAATCTGATATTTGACAGCCTCAAGGGGGCTGACGCCCGACAATAACTGACCGGTCATCATACCCGGCAAACTTACAACGCCCGTTACAGTCATCGTATTAATCATCGGCAACAGTCCAACGCGAATCGCATCGGAAGCTATCTCACGACTCGCTTCCCAGCCGCTCGCACCCAGCGTTAAAAGATTTTCAACGCGCTCGCGATCTTGATGCAGCCCATCGCGAAAACGATCAATGGCGAGGGAAATTGCGTTGAGCGAATTGCCGAGGATCATCCCCAGCAGCGGAATGGCAAACGCCGAAGAAGTGATCGGCTGCGGACGCATGACCAGCAGCGCAGCAATCAATATCGGCCAACTGCTACCGGCGACAGCCACGGTGGCGACGATTCGGTCATAGCGAAAATGTCGCCGGATGCGTTTGATTGCTGCAAGGGAAGCAATGAGCGTCGAAAGCAGTATCCAGCCCAGTGTGATGCCAATGTGATCCCATTTGAAGATCCATTGCAATACAAAACCAATCGCTGACAGTTGCACGACCATACGTGCTAAGGCCCACAACAACTGGCGTTCCAGTTTCGTGCGCAGCCAGAACAGTAACATGCCGGCAACACAGCAACACAGCAATGTCAGACCAACTTGGTACCAGGCGATTACGACGTAATTTGAACTTTGCATATCACGCGTTCAATGAAGTTGTCCGTCTTCCATTTGCCAAGTTGCAGTAGAGATTCGGCGACACTGCTCCGCATCGTGTGAGACCCAAATCCATGCCCTTTGCGGATCGGCAGCTTGCCAACTGAGCATCCACTGCTCAACTTGAGCCGTCGTGGCCCTGTCCATTGCAGCCGTAGGTTCATCCAAAAGCAAAAATGGAGGGTTGAATTGTATAGCGCGAAGCAAGTTTGCTAACTGCAATTCACCACCACTTAGCAGTTGAACATCGCGGTCCAATAACTCGCCAGAGTAGCTTAGATCAGCGAGCGCTTGCGAGTGATCGAAATGGTAGGCATTCAGTTTATGAATTCGCAGCTGCTTGGCGCGTTCAAGATTATTTCGCACCGTGCCCGGCAAAAGAGAACATCGCTGTGGCACATAAGCTACTTGAGTTCGAAACTGACATATCCAGTCGCTGGTCAGCTTGCGTGAATCTAGAAATACGTGTCCAGAATCAATCGGATCGAGACTGACGATCGCGCGCATCAGCAGGGATTTGCCTGAGCCACTTTTACCTTGCAGCGCAACGCGATCGCCGGATCTCAGTTCGAAATTGACATCATCAAGAAGCAACGCTTGACTAGATGACTGCAGTTTTTTGCGAGTTACGTTATGAACACTGAGTGTGAGCATTGATCTTTTGCAGCATGTGGCAGACGCTGCCAGCGTCTGTGCAGGGCTTGGAAGTTTTTGCGGACGCTGGCAGCGTCCACCACGTTGCCTATCACTGCCGTTTGATAACTTGCAGAGTGATAACTTGCAGAGTATGGCTGTTTAGTCAGCAGGCTCGTCTGCTGGCTCGTCTGCCGGCTACCGGGCAAACGTTTACTGCGGTAGCGGCTAACTGGTCAAGCTTTCCGCTCTTTGAAACAGCGACGTCATCATAGCGAGGAAGACTGGTTGAAGCTTTTCGACGTCGCGATCCTCGCCTTGGATTTGAACTAAGTACGTGCTACCGCCCAGTAGGAAACTGAATAGTTCGGCGACGATGAGGAAGTCGAGATACACAAACCGCAGTGCGGTCACGTGAAATTCGCGGTCAGCGATTGTTCTCGAAAGCTCCTCCGACTCGACCTCGTCGTATTCGGCGAGCATAACTTGATGGGCCTTCTCAACGGCTTCGGAAAAATCCAATTCTGGGTAGCGTGTAATCGTTAAGAATGCACCGAGTGGGCTTTCGAAACTTACGCTATTTTCCTCGGTTCCGTCTTCTTCAATCTTCCAGCCGTCGGGGTACATGACCGAAACGCCGAGGCCGTTGTAATTTAGTGGCATAGCTAAAACTCAAAAACAGGACCATTGCTAGCAAGAATAGGTCGGTTTGGGCTTCCCGCCAACTCACCGTATTTGCTAGTGTAAAAGGAGCCTATTTTAGCGGATTTTCGCGGACTGGTGAGCATTTGGACGGTGCAAAGACTCTAAATTTAATGCGACAAAACCGACTATGTAACTTTTCGAGTTGCTGTCGCCGGCTGGTGTGGCTCGCGCTTTGCGCCCATTGCTTGATGGGCTGTCGTGCTTTACGAGCTAATCGACAGACACGCGAAATTACGGCGGCGCGGCAGTGGTCACTCCGAGGTACGGAGGCGTTGCAACAAAAGAAATATGGTGAGGCCGAGGCATTGTTCAGCGAAGCAATACGCCAAAGCCCTGCCGACGAACGAGCTCAATCAGGTTTTGCAGAGGTACTCCTGCAGAAAGGTCAGGTTCAGGCAGCCACGGAGCACATGACGAGTGCGGTCGAAATCAGTGGCGGAAATCCGGATCTCGTTGTTCGACTTGGGCAGATACACCTTGATAAAGGCGAATTGACCCGCGCACTTGAGCAAGCGGATTTCGCCCTTCGCAATCAACGCACGCACGCGGGCGCATGGGCTTTAAAGGGTGATGTGCTTCGACAGCAACGGCAATTGCAAGATGCACTCGATTGTTATCATCGTTCATTGATCTATCGCTCGGACGCGCCGCAGGTTCAAATTGCGATCGCCGAAATCTATCGTCAACTCGGCAGACCTCAGCGAGCCTTAGCGACGCTCAATAATTTGGCGGACCATCACTCGGCTGAGCAAGTACCACCACGAGCTTGG
>JANNNN010000608.1:0-3880 GCA_031398555.1 Planctomycetia bacterium
GCAGAATCAATCAAGTCCAGTGCTGCGCGGCCGCTCTCAACTTTGGCGGATGTCGGATTTTGTGCAGTCGATTGAACCCGAACAAGTGTGCAGTTTGACCGACGCGGTTAAGCGTTTCTGCCTAAAGAACACCGGGCGTGGCATCGTGGTGTTGCTTTCAGACTTGATGGATAAAAGCGGTTACGAACCAGCTCTGCGACTGCTCGTGGGTCAGCAGATGGATGTGTTTGTGATCCATATGCTCAGCCCTGAAGAGATGGATCCCGATCTGAAGGGTGATCTCAAGTTGGTGGACTGCGAAGATGATGACGAAGCTGAAGTTTCGGTCAGCACGGCTTTGCTCAAGAAATACAAATCAACGCTGGCGGCGTATGTCGACCAGGCTCGCAAGTACTGTTCGCAGCGCGGCATGACTTACCTGCTAGCCCGTAGCGACCAAGGTGCGGATGTTTTGGTTGGGCAGTATCTGCTTGAAAGAGGGCTGGTGCGATGAGTTGGATCAACATGTTGTCGGGGTGGCAGTGGTTGATCATGGCCGCTGTTCCGCCGCTGATTGTGATGCTTTACTTCCTGAAGTTGCGGAGGATGCCTGTCACGGTGCCGAGTACTTATTTGTGGCAGCGAACGATTGAAGATTTGCACGTTAATAGCATTTGGCAGAAGCTCCGTAAGAACCTATTGTTGCTGTTGCAGTTGCTGATCATGTTAGCGCTGATTTTGGCGTGCCTGAGGCCCGGTTTTCGCGGCGAAGAAAAACTTGGCAATCGGGCGATCTTTATGATCGACAACTCGTGTAGCATGCAAGCCACCGATGTGGAGCCAACTCGATTGGCGAGCGCTAAGAAAAAGGCGTTCGAAATGCTCGACACCATGTCGGGCAGCGACGTGGCGATGGTAATTGCCTTCAGCGATCGGGCGGATGTGAAGCAGGGTTTTACGGGTGATCGACGTCAGCTGCGGGCCGCAATTGAATCGATTCAAGCTACGAATCACACGACTGATTTGAACGAAGCGCTACGAGCCGCTTCGGGTTTGGCCAATCCAGGGCGGACCAGTCAAATCGAAAACATGGCTGACGTTCAAGTAGCTGAAGCTGTTCCTGCAACTTTGTATATCATCAGCGACGGAGGTTTCGCTGCTCCGCAATTGGATCTTGGAAATTTGACTGCAGAGTACTTTTCGATCGGAACGGAATCGCCGTCGAATGTGGCGGTCCTTGGGTTCACCGTGGATCGTAATGTAGAGAAACCTGGCAAGGTTGAGGCGTTTGCGAGGCTTTATAACTTTGGACTAGAGCCTGTGACGGTATCTGCGAGTCTTTCGCTGGACGGCGAATTGATTGATTCCAGCGAGTTAACTTTGGATCCCGAATCCGGCGATGGGGTTACGTTCCCAATTGAAAATGCGACAGAAGGCCAACTTAAGCTGGAACTGGAAGCGGACGATGATTTTAAAACGGACAATGTTGCCTACGCTGGACTGGATCCACCGCGTCAACTGGAAGTTGTTTTAGTGACAGAAGGCAATATCGCCCTAGAGACAGCTCTGACTACGGGCCAAGCCAAGGCGATTGCGACGGTGCGGACGATCGATCCAGCTAGTCTTGCTTCGCCGGAAATAGTTCAATTTGCTGAAGGGGGTGACATCGATTTGTTCATCTACGATCAATGTGCGCCGCCTAAGATGCCGGAAGCGAATACTCTATTCATCGGTGCGACGCCGCCTGATGGACGTTGGAAATCCTCGGAATTGCAAGGACCGTTGTTCGTAATCACTACCAACAAGTCCCATCCCATGCTGCAATATGTTGATCTAGGAACAGTGCGCATTGTCGAGGGCACTTCATTGACTTTGCCGGAAGGGGGCACAGAGCTCGTTCGAACTGACGCAGGCATTCTGATTGGAGTTGCGCCACGCGAAGGGTATCAAGATGCAATGTTGGGTATGGCACTTTCCAAGCGAAATGCTGAAGGAACAACGCCCAACACCGATTGGCCGATCAAGCGGAGCTTTCCAGTGTTCTTTCTCAATTCGCTCGAGTATCTCGGCGGTGCAGTATCTTCGGCCGGTTCAAAGACCATCAAACCTGGACAGCCAGCCATTTTAAATTTGGCGACACGATTCAATGAAGTTGAAATCTCGCCGCCCACTGGCAAAAAAGTTGAGATCGATCGATCCGGCGAACCCCAGTTGATCTACACACAGACCGATGAGCTTGGATTTTATGAAGCCAGGCCTGCGAAGTCCGATCGTCTACTCCAGTTGTTTACGGTTAACTTGTTCAGCGAGCAGGAAAGCAACATAAAGGCTGCTCCTGAAGTGCAAATCGGTTCGCAAGCGGTAGCCGCGCAAGCAACTCAATCTGAAATTGTGCGAATCGAATACTGGCGCTGGTTGCTCGGATTTGCTTTAGTCGTTTTGTCGGTTGAATGGTATTTATACAATCGCAGAGTTGCAATTTGATGGGCTTCCCAAGAAATAAACCTGCGAGTTCTGTAGGCATTTGCGGATCGGACTGCGAGTTGGTCTCTGGTGACTCATCATTCCCGGTCCGCCTTTTGTGTGCTTCGCGTATTTCGTGGTTCTATGATTGGATCACGATAAGATCTTGACCACGACATGCCCTCATGGCACTCGCAGCCTTCGTTGACTATTGCGAGTGCAGCATCATCTCGGACCAGTTGATCACTTGATCGATCATCGTCGAAAGCGATTTTGAGTGAAGTTTTAGCTCTTCCATTCGACCGTCTCGGGCTAGGCGTTCGAGTCGTTCTGCTACCTCGGCCATTCGGGTAAGTCCAACATAGCGAACGTTGCTCTTCAGGGTATGGACAGCCCTACGCGCTTCGAGGCAATTGCCGTTCTCGAGGCTCATTTCGAACAACTTGCGCAAACGAGGGGCTTCTCGAGTCAGCAAACTTAGCACTTCGGCTGACAGGCTGGCGTTTCCGTTGAACATTACCAGCAGCTCAGGCCACTTCGGCGCCTCATTCAAGATTGTAGCCGGATCAAACTCAAGCAATGATTCCTCTTCCGGTTTTGCGTCTTTTTCAGAAGCGGTTGACGGTGCGATCGCTGACGGGGAAAAAGTGGGTGGATCCTTGGGGGTGTTTTTAATTTCATCGCTAGCTTGCATCACTCCATCAACGGCTTGTTTTAAGGCATTGAACGCGATGGGTTTAACGAGAAAGTCGTCCATGCCGACTTCTTGGCAGCGCAGGCGGTCGCTGGGCATAGCGTGAGCTGTTAGGGCAATGATTGTTTGTCGTGTGCCTTTCGAGACCTCGGCTGCACGTATTTGTAAGGTCGCCTCTAGTCCGTCGGTCTCGGGCATTTGAATGTCCATCAAGACGAGATCGTATTTATTATGCGCGCACCGCGCGATCGCATCTTTGCCGGTCCCGACCGCTTCCACGGTGTGTCCCAATTTTCGGAGCATATCGCTTAGGACGGTTTGGCTGATAGGACTGTCTTCGACGAGTAGGATGTTTGCGACTCGCTTTGAAACCGTAAGTTTCTGCGCTAGCGAAGTGGCCAACTGAAGCGTGGTGCTCTCGGGGGATTTGCTTTGCAGGCAGTCATTGAGTTCGGATCTGCGTTGCGGCATCGCAAGCCAATCGATATCCGCGTAGGCCAGCCAACTTGGCAAAACTCGCGGTCGCGAATAGGAAAGTGGAATCAGAAAGACCCATTTCACTACAACTGGAGGATGTTTGACCTCACGATTCGTGAGTTCCCGATAGTCAGTCACGATGATGGTGTGATTGCCGGCATCGATTGGTATATCTTTTAGTTCTGCTTTTGTTATTGAAATCATCGTTTATCGTTTCCTTGCCGGCGAAGTTCGGGGTTCTTTCGCTGCGACAACTACTTAGTCTGC
>JANNNN010000609.1:0-5869 GCA_031398555.1 Planctomycetia bacterium
GCTCGCATGGTGCTAATGGGTTTAAACAATGTCGGCAAGGTTCCGTTCAAAGAGGTCTACATCCATCCAAAGATCCTCGACGGCTACGGCGAAACGATGTCGAAGAGCAAGGGGAACGGTGTCGACCCAATCGATGTTATCGACAAGTTCGGTCCCGACGCGCTGCGATTCGGATTGACTTGGCTGGCGACCGAAACGCAAGACGTTCGCATGCCCGTTCAATTCGAATGCCCGCACTGCGAAGCTCAAATCAATCAGACGAAACAGAATCGTGAACTGCACACGATCGAATGTTCGAAGTGCAAAAAGAAGTTCTCGACGCAGTGGGCCAAGTCGGCCGAAGACAAGGCTCTTCCAAAGGGCGCCGTCATCAGCGAGCGCTTCGAAGTCGCTCGAAACTTCTGCAATAAACTGTGGAACGCGTCGCGGTTCGTCATGATGAACCTCACTGGCTACAAACCAGTGAAGCTCGACGTCAGCAAACTGCCGCTCGAAGATCGCTGGATTCTCTCACGGCTTGCCACGACGACTAAGACCGTCACCGAAGCCATTCACGAGTATCGTCACAGCGATGCCGCGCGAATGATTTACGATTTCGCCTGGGACGAATTCTGTAGCTACTATGTCGAAATGGCCAAGCCGCGTTTGCAAGACGCCGCCTCGCGACCGGCCACGCAGCAAGTGCTGATTCATACGCTCGATCAGTTGCTACGTCTGCTGCATCCGATGACGCCGTTTATTACTGAAGCGATCTGGCAAGAGCTCGCTCGTTTTGGCAACGTCAGAACTCTTGACGGCACAACCGAATCGCAAAAGTGGTTGATTCGTTCGGCATGGCCAGAGGGCAACCCGGCTCACGTAGACCAAGTCATCGAGCAGCAATTCTCGCGGTTCGTTACGGCTCTTGGTGCACTGCGGGAAATTCGATCGCGTCAAAACCTGCCACCGAAAGAAGAGCTCACTTTCACGATCAGCTGCGATGCCGCAACACAAAAGCTGCTCGAACCAATGGAGAAATTTTTCAAGGCTCTTGCAGGTGCCACTTGCACCGGGCTTGGCGAAAAACTAACTCCGCCAGAAATGTCAGCTCAGGTGAGCGTTGATGGCATGGAAGTCAGCGTCGACTTAGGGAAATTCATCGACATCCCCGCCGAGATCGCTCGCAACGAAAAACTGGAAGCCAACATTGTTAAACAGATCGCTGGCAAGGAATCCAAGCTCTCCAACGCCACCTTCGTCGACCGAGCTCCTGCGGACGTGGTCGCCAAGGAACGCGAGAGTCTAGAAGAACTTCGTCAGCAGTTGGCCAATGTCAGTCAAGCATTAGAACGGTTGCGTGCAACCAAGAGTTAATTGGATGATGCGTAACAGATTCGCCCGATTCCAGGGCCTTCGACCCTGGCTAGGTGAATTGCTGGCCCTTTGGTCCGGAATACAAGTGAGGTAAAGGACGTGTCGCCGTTTTCTCCGCAGTACTCAACAGCTTGTTAGCTCAGATTGCTTTAAGACCTTTGTCGTCGATATCGAAATTCAAGATGCGATCATCGGCATAGCTTCCACGATGCTTGGCGATGTAGAGGCCACGTGCCATCTTGCCGCCAGTCAGCGTGCGGCCCATGAGGATAACTGTGTTGGCGCCGGCGGCTAAGTCACCGGCAGCCAAGGGCTGCGTTATAAGTTGCTCGAGCATCGTTTGAGTCGTAGTAACCAGTACAACTGCCGAGGAAGCTTGGTGGTCAAACGCGTTCTGCATCACTTGCGGTTCAAGTTCGCGGTAGTGCTGCCGGAAGACTTCGCGAGCTAGCCAGTCGTGTTCCTTGCGGAGCATGCGATGATAAACAGATTCCAGCAAGTCGAGTTGCAGCGAGTCCTCGGGAGCATCTTGCGGTTCAATTCCGTCAACGATAAAGCGACGCGTACCGTGAATGAGATGACCGTACATAAAGCGCGAAAGCAATGGCAAGCGTCGATTCAGTTCGCTTTGCCATGCGTGCCATTCGTCAACATCCAACTGACTGCGCAGCACCCGCCGGCCGCTATAACCAAAGAACGGCAGCACATCAGCTGGACGACCGTGTGCGAAAGGATCGACGAGTGCCTCCGAACGCGGATCGATGGTAGTTAACGGCGTGCCGAATAACTGCGAAGTGTAACCCGAGTGATTCTGTGAATCGCCGCGACTGGAAAGATCCAGGATGGCGGCGCGGTTGCCTTCGGCCTTGCGACCCGCTTCGCTAAAGTGCATTCCCAGCAGAGTCTTACCGACTCCGGTCGTGCCAATGACCATAGTCAAACTGCCTGGCAGAAGCCCGCCACCAAGGGATTCGTCAAGCCACGGGAGTCCTGAAGAAAATCGCGTAAAATTGGGTAGTTTGGTCAAAATCGATTTCGGCGTCGGTGGAAATGGTTGAGTGAATGTTTTGCCGACTATACAGCTTGCCCATGACGAATGGGATGCGGCGAAAAGCCCGTTAAGAGGTCGAATCGTGCGCCAGACGCTTTCCTCTTGGCTGGCTTCAGCTATTCTATTGTGTAACGATAGCTTTGGTTACCACAGACACCTCTTTGGACTGCGAATCCATGCTGCGACTTCAAGGTATCATTCCGCCGCTCGTCACTCCGCTGGCCGGTCAAGACGAATTGGACATTGACGGCGTAGATCGCGTAATTGAACACGTGGTCCAAGGCGGTGTACACGGTTTGTTTATTCTGGGATCTTGTGGCGAAGGCCCAAGTCTCAGCTATCGGCTTCGTCGCGAGATGATCGCGAGAGTCTGCGAGCGTGTTAATGGACGTGTTCCCGTTCTAGTCGGTATAACCGATTCATCTTTCACCGAGTCGATCGGGCTTGCGGAGTTTGCCGAAGATGCCGGTGCTACTGCTGTTGTTGCTTCTGCTCCGTATTATTTCGCCCCGTCGCAATCCGAACTGAGCGGCTATGTGCAGCGTTTGCATGAAGAGGTCCCGTTACCTCTAATTTTGTACAACATGCCGGGACTGACGAAAGTCACTTTCGAATTGGCCACGTTGACCGAGTTGATTGAGTTACCAAAACTGTTGGCGATCAAGGATAGCAGCGGCGACCTCGATTACTACAGTTCCGTTGCCCAGTTGCTCGCACAGCAGCGTCCCGACATGTCCTTGCTAATGGGACCTGAGCATCTACTGTCAGCGTCCATGGCCCGCGGAGGGGCCGGCGGCGTGAACGGCGGCGCAAATTTGTTCCCGCAATTGTTTGTGCAATGGTACGAAGCTGTCAGCCAGGATGATGTCGAAGTGGCTCAGCAGTTAGAGAACATGGTCGGCGAGCTGCAAGCGATCTACCAAGTTGGCTCAGGTCACTCCGCGGGTCCCAAAGCTCTCAAGGCTGGTTTAAAGCACCTGCGAATTTGTAGTGATATGCCTGCACTTCCCTTTGATCGGTTTAATGCGAATCATCGGGCTCGTATCGCTGACGTACTGGATTCTGTGGCTGAGCATATGCCGCAGGTTGTACGCAATTAGTTGTGGCGCTGTCCGTTTGCCTTAATTGATTGTCGCAGGTAGCTGGTTTCGTGAGAAACCGAACCGTGTTACCTAATTACCTAAGACCACGACCTTTTTCTTCGCAACCGGTTTCTTACGAAACCAGCTACCTATTGCGTTTGCGAAATCGGCAACCGGCGCTACCAATCCTCAGCTTCTTCATGGCCGAGTTCGACAACTTGACGATATTGCTGATCGCAGAAGCGGTCGGTCATACCGGCGAGATAATCTCCAACAGCAATCTCTAAACCGACTTGTTGGGCACGGTCTGTGAAACGCTGTGGAAGACCTTGCGGAGCAGCAAGCAGACGTTCAAAGAGAACCCGTAACCGAGTTGCTGCTTGATTGCGGACCGCAATCAGTTGCGGATGACGGTAAACGTTATCGAACAGGAACTGCTGCAACTCAATCCGCTCGCCAGCGACCAACGGCGAGTAATCCAACTGAATCGATAGCTGACGCACCGAAAGACTGTCCAATTCCGCGACGTCCTGCAAAACATCAACGGATAACTCAAGCAGATCGGCAACTTGCACATCGATCAAACTGTGCACTAGAGCTTGTCTCGCTGCCCGGTCGGTAGATGAATGCGGTTGACTTGCACTGCAGTTGTCCGCGCGTTGAACGAGATCTAGTCCCTTAAGTTGATTGAGCGTTATCAGCCCTAGCTTCAAGGCGTCGTCGACATCGTGAGCGTTGTAAGCAATGCTGTCCGCCAAGTCGACGACTTGAACTTCGAGCAGCGGTGTGTGTCCGTCATGCGTTATTCGAAAATCTTGACCTGCGAGAACTTCGCGGGTTAAGTTGAGACCTGGATAAGGAGTGAAGCGAGTTTCTAATTGCTCGGCAAGCGTCAAGGCGAATCGATTGTGCGAAAAGCCGCCGTGGTTAGCCAAGCAATGCGAGAGTGCATCCTCGCCCGAGTGCCCATACGGTGGATGCCCAATGTCGTGCAGCAGCGCGAGGGCTTCGATCAAATCTTCATTCAAACGTAGAACGCGGCCAATCGTCCGAGCTATCGTTGCAACCTCATGGGTGTGTGTCAGTCGCGTGCGGTGGTAGTCGCCCATCTCGCCGGTGAAGACTTGCATCTTGCCGCTGAGCCGACGGAACGCAGCACTGTGTAAGACGCGATCCCGATCCCGTTGAAAAGGGCTGCGATAGGGATGCGCAGCTTCCGCGTAACGTCTCCCGAGCGAGTTCTTGGCAAACATCGCGTAAGGCGCGAGTAGCAGTTGTTCGCGTTTTTCCCAACTTCGGATATCTAACTGTCGCATCGATTTCATGTGGTTTCCGTAGCGTAAGCTTCCAGCTTGCGAATAGTTTTTGTGAGATTGCAAGCATGCTGCTTTTCTCACTAAAGAAGCTAAAATGCGCCAGTATGCAGTATTAGCGAATTGCGTACCGAACTCAAGATCGATTACAGAAAAGCCGCTGAGATCCAAGCGAAGCTTTGACTTCCAGACAGTTCATACAGGCTTGCACAGTTCTTGTTTTGGAAACATCACGCAATGCTAGCTTTCACAAGTAGGGAGCGATTGGTCCCTCAACGCAACTGAATTTTGAGGTAGCGGAATTTTGAGGTAGCGGAATGCGTCAAGGGCTTGTTGATTTTATCACTGCCACAAGAAATTCGACTCCGATAATAAACCGAAGCGTGAGCGAGGGGTGTTTGATCCCTCCCTAACGCTGCGGGTTACAATAAATTCAACAAGCCTTCAAGCATTTCCGTGATATCAGCAAATTGACAATGACTCGAAAGCCGTGACAGCTTCCGCTACCTTAAGAATCACGGCTATCGCGGCCCGTCCTGAGCGACAATATAAACACGTCGTCTACGACAACATCTTTACTTTCTGCGTCGGCAGTTCTTTGATCGCGCGTCGAATGATATCGTCCGGGCGAATCCCCTCGGACTCGGCGGAGAATGATGGAACCAGTCGATGCCGTAGGACAGGGAGCGCGAGCGTATCGACATCGTCGGTTGTCACGTGATAGCGGTCCTGTAACAGCGCACGAGCTTTCGCGGCCAAAACCAACTGCTGGCAAGCTCGAGGACCCGGCCCCCAATCGACCCACTGCGACACCCAAGCAAATGGACTTTCGCCACCAGGCCGCAAAGCTCTTACGAGATCGAGCACTCGGTTCTTGACGTGTTCAGCCAACGGTACGCGCCGAACCAAACCTTGGAACGCTATGATTTCGTCGCCGCGTATCACAGGCTTTAATGTCGACTGATACCCACTAGTCGTCCGATCAATGATGTCCGATTCTTGCTGACGCGATGGGTAGTCAACAGAAACTTGAAACAAGAAACGATCTCGTTGAGCTTCAGGCAGCGGAT
>JANNNN010000726.1:0-9082 GCA_031398555.1 Planctomycetia bacterium
CATTCAGCTCGAACAATGGCCGAAGATGATGCAAATCGACGTAGGGATCGATCGCGGCTACGCGCTTCGGCACATCTAAAAACGCTAAAATCCACTCCGAAACCAGAAAAGGCAACAATCCAAGCCCGATCGCGGCCAATCGAAATCGCCAAAGATATCGCCACTTTCGATCGACGGTCTTGGACATGATTTATTTGCAAAGTGGAGTAAAAGCCAGTCAGCCGCACAGCGTTAGCACAAATGGTAACAGTAAATGTAGCTGCTTTCGTGCGATACCGGTGCTTGTCAGCGACCTCATGTGCGAGTCCGGCTTCTGACGAAACCAGCTACCCAGCGGAACAGCGTATGAGCTGACACACTAGTGCAAGCACTAGACTTTCACCAACGGCGGATTATTCACCATTTGAATGGCAAATTCAGCTAAATAAGTTACCGCTGTTCGCGGAAAGTCGCCCAAGACAGGTAAATCAACCCGCCCGACGAAAGTATGAACACCACGTCCATCAGCGATGAGGCTGCGCGAAAGGGGGCGGAAGCCGCCATGCCGGACAGACCGAGCACGAGGTCGAGTGTAAATAATAGAAAGACTAGGATGGATATTACCAACCCAATCAAACACAATGCTTTGGGCATTAACCGACCTCGAGGGTTCGCCGGAATGGTTCGCCAGAAAAGTTCTCGGTGCGATGGCACCAGCGTAGTATAGTCCAACTTGTTCGCGTGTCACCTAGATAGCCTATATCTCCTGTATTATGAGCAGTTCTAAGCAATTGGGTGAGCTAGCAATCCGAAAAACCCATACATTTGGCTCTCTAAAGGAACTAGTTTCGATGGTAAATGCGGTTTTTCGATCCGAAATGCCAGTTACAAACGAGCACGCTTATTTCGATCACGCTGCGGTCGCTCCACTTCCCGCCGCCGCAGCCGAACGGCTAAGACGGTTTGCCGACCAAGCCAGCCGGAGCGGTGATAAACACTGGATGGAGTGGTCTTTGAACGTCGCACGGCTGCGCACGGCGGCCGCACAATTGTTGGGGGCTAGCGAACGCGAAGTCGCTCTTGTACCCAATACGACGATCGGAATCAACTTAGTTGCCGAGGGTTTCCCTTGGAAAAGCGGAGATAACTTAATTGTGCCCGACAACGAGTTCCCCTCGAACCTCCTTGCGTGGAAAAACCTCAAGCGACGGGGAGTCGAAGTCCGTATGTTGCCCGTCCCGGACAGTGGCCGAGTTTCGTTGGATGGCCTAACCGAACTCATGGACGGCCGTACGCGGCTAGTTGCCCTAAGCTGGGTTGGGTTTGTCAGCGGTTTTCGGTTGGATCTTTGCAAAATTGCAGAAGCCGTTCACGACCGCGGTTCTTTGCTTTTCGTCGACGCCATCCAGGGACTCGGCGCTTTTCCGATCAACGTGCATGACGCACAAATCGACTTCCTCGCCGCTGATGGGCACAAATGGATGCTCGGACCTGAAGGGGCGGGCTTGCTCTATATAGCTGAAAAACATCTTGAACGGATTGAACCGATGCTGCTCGGATGGAACAGTTTGGTTGACGGCGGCTTTGATCCTCGTTCGTCAATACTTAAGTCCAGTGCCGCGCGTTACGAAGGTGGCTCTTACAATATGGCCGGCCTGCTAGCCTTTGAAGCCAGTCTGGACATTCTACTCCGGCTCGGTACAAATCACGCCGACAGTCCGATTGCTTCCGCAATACTTGAGAACGTCGCGACCATCGCCAATCAGCTCGATGAACAGGGTTTTGAAGTTCGAGTACCTGCAGCGGATCATCGCAGCGGAATTTTAACTGCGACTTGGGAAGGGGCGGAGTTGCCCCATTTAAACGCCGCCCGTAAACACTGTATCGAACAGAATGTCATACTGAGCGTTCGCGCGGGAAGAATACGCATCGCCACGCATGCTTACAATAACGCTGAGGACATCGATCGACTTGTCGCAGCACTCGTCGAAGCTCGTCAACTTTCTATCCATTGATTCCACACTACGAACGCTCTCAACTATGCCCCATAAATCTCGCATCGCTGTCTACACCGGCTCATTCGACCCAGTCACGCTCGGCCATGTGAATGTCATTGAACGCGCCGCGAAGTTGTTTGACAAGTTGATCGTCGGGATCGGCATCAACGTCGAAAAGAAAGCCTTGTTCACTCCCGAGGAGAGAGTGGAATTGATCCGCAACGTCATGTCGCATGTACCGAACGTTAGTGTGCAGACCTTTGACGGATTGGCGGTATCGTTCGTCCGCCAATGTGAATCACGCGTCATGGTTCGCGGCGTCCGCCCGCTAACAGATATCGCTGGCGAGTTCACAATGATGATGGCCAACCGACAGCTCGACGACGCCATTGAAACGGTATTCCTCATGGCCGATGAAGAGTACTCGCACGTGTCTAGTTCACTGATCAAGCAGATAGTGTTGCTAAGCCCCGACGACAAACTGGCTAAATTCGTGCCCCGCGAAATCATCGAACCGCTGAGAAAGAAGATGCGCCAACAGTGAACCTAAGTAACAAAAAATTGTCCTTTATGCACTATGGACACTTTATTACTCAACAGAAAATTTGAACGCATCGGCGCACGACTCAAGATTGCAAACCGTCCTCGGCGACGTCAGCCATCTCCGCCGCTGCTTACGCTCGACATCGGCACAGATCGACGTGGGGAATTCTTTGAAATCACCCCGGTCAACGGCGCTAATTCCGAAGTCGAGGTGCTGGACGCTGACCCCGTGGATCGCCATCTGCTCTTGCTCGTTCGTGAAGATGGGCAGAAGAACAAGTACCTTTGTGGTCACGACGAACGGCATTGGTTCGTGGCAGGCATTCCTGAATCCGCCCCCGTGGGTACGGTGAAGCAAGCAAAGGAAGCCTTGCAACCCAATGAAGTGCAATCTGCTGTGTCTCGACAGCGACTGTCAGGCAAGTCGCGAAATCGCCGAAAAAACGCAGCTTTTATACGACAAGGCGAATGGTTCTTTCTGCCAGCCGCAGGGCTTGTCGTCGACGGAAATTTAGTTTTGAAAAATGAGCCATTGCGTCGCGGTAATGGAGGAAAACCGCATTGGGTTGACTATTGTTATCGAACGGGTGGCGAAACGGTGTATGTATGCAACCGCCATCCTAATGGCGTTTTGGAATCCCAGTATCGCAAGCTACTATCGACCAATAACACCGCTAAAAACTGGGGATGGCGTACGATGCAGCGGAATCCAGGAGTCTACGTTCATGGACGTGTACGTCACTCCGATCATGCTACCATTACCTTAAATGGCTGGCATCAAGTTGTAATGAATACCGAGAATCAATCACGTGCCATGCAGAACGTGGCTTTTTTGGATTAACAGTTAAACCGTTAGCCAGTAGCGACTTATGCCGACAATGAATGATCAACCAGTGGGACTATTTCGGACCGCGGGCGTCCTCCCCCGCTTCGGGAATCGAACAGCGAACTGTAATTTCTAGGTGACTAATCAGCCGGAAGGCGTTAGAGAGCGTCCTGCTTAAAAACCTAGGGAAGACGCGATTTTTCAAGCGACTTATCAGCCGGAAGGCGTTAGCCTCCGGTTGGAGACGTAACCGGAGGCTAACGCCTTCCGGCTAATAAGTCACTCGCAACACAGCGTTCACAATTTGACTCCAAAGTTAGACTCGCCCTCCTTGGCTTAGGGGCGAACAAGTTTTGTAGCTGGCTCGCTTCTCGACCCAGTGCGCCTACGTTCCGACGTGGCAAGAGCGAGGATGTGGCGCAAACTACAAATTCAGTCCAAGTGGCAATGACTCGCCGAGTATCTGAGTTGCCTCTTCAGCAGCGAGCTTACCACCGCAGGCGACGAGCGCGATGTAGTGCTCTGGTGCAGCGACTTGTTTAAGTCGATCGATGACCCGCAGTCGCAACTCGGAGTCGATATCACGATAGCGATCATTTACCAATCGAGTGCACTGCAATAACGCCAACTGATAAGTTGACTCGTGATCAATGGCCGGCCGCGCAAGTAGTTGTTCAAGCCACAACTCGACTTCGGCGGTGTCGATGACAGTATTTAATGGCCCATAAGCGGGCACGCGACTGCCGAGTCGCCCGAGCGTCCAAAAGATCGCAGCACTACTGAAACTCCACTTTTTCATTTTTTGTAATTCGAGCAACCACCGACCCAATTGGGATTTCTCACTTTTCGGCAACAACTCAAGCGAACCGACCAAACGCAACAATTCTGCAAGTTCATTCGGAGCGACTGACGAACCGCCTTTCGCGCGTCGCACAGGGTCAAGCAACCCACGCAGGGGACCGGCAACTTGTTGATAGACCGCCAGTTGCTGCCCCGCAGTAAAGCCGCCTGCCAATCGCCGCCATAGGATCAACGATTCACTGCGCGAGCTGGGTGTTGCAAAAGCCAATCGACCGTACACGGCTCGCCACGACTGCGCGACTCGCCAATCATCTGCCGCCAATCCATAACCAGGCCGCAACACATACCCCAACAGATTCAACCAACGCGTTTCATGATCTGCACTGCGCTGTCGACCGCTTTCAAAGTCCATCAAATCTTGCCACATGGATCGCAGCAGACTGGGCGGCCACGCTTGGCGACTCTTCTCCAGTCGTTCCGCAAGTGTTTGCATCAACTGAGATGGCTTCAAAGATCCATTCGCACCAAAGCACTCTTCAATCGCGCCTCGTGCCGCCGCCTGAACAGAATCGTCAACAATCCCGCCATGAGCCGCTGACGATTCACTGGCTGTGCGATCGGTTTCAGTAGTCGCACGGATATCGAATTCTAGCTTCCAGCGTTGTTGCGATTCCGTCGCGACGCACCATAACTGCAACGTACCGATTTGACTAAGCTCAGCCTCAAGCACAACCGGCAAGCGCTCCTGCCGACGTTTACCTGGGAACTCGAGCACCGTACGAATCGGCGGCAACTCGGAAAAATTCTGTTCATCGAGGTCATAACATTCACTGGCACGGTCCGCTAATCGCGTGCTCGAGTAAGAAATCGGAAATTGAACCGGTTGACCCACAGTCAGTTCGAACGGCATCGCATCGAGTCGAAACTTGTCGCCAGGGCTCGCAGAACCTGGGATCACACACACACCGCGCGGTGGCGACTGCAAGACAGTTACATAGTAGGATCGCGCGAGCTTGGCCTCAATGCGAACGCCGTCACCGCGGCGCACTTTACCGAAGTAAGCCGCTCCGCGCGACACGGCAACGTCCAATCGATCGCCATCCAGCACACCGACGCGCCAATCAGTCGAGATCGACGCGGCCCCCGCAAACCACTTCGCAATTGCATCTACAATTCGCTGCTTGATCTGCGACGATTCAAGCACCCCACCATTGAACAAGATCCAGTCCGGCTTGGCCAACTCGACGTCCGACATCGCCTGCAATTCAGTCTCCGCTCGGCCATCGCATCGATGATCCCACAAGAAGGCTGCAAGGTGCTTCGTTATGGCTGGATCATTGGCAAAGGGTAATCCAAATTCTTGAAAGCCGGTGTGCTGCGCAAGCGGTCGATCGGTCAATTCGCAAGCAGGGAAAAAGCCGTCAAGGACCACTGTTTGTACTTCGTCAGCCGTGATTTCAACTTGACTGCCACCGCTGACAAGTCTGGAGCCGGTGCCCGGCAAGTGAATCGTATAGTGCTGCGGTGCCGCTTCTCCTAACAGCGTTTCTTTGGTTACTCGACATGCTTGTCGCAGCGCATCCCAAACGCGTGGCGGCAGATGTTTTCCCGCAGATATTTTTCTCTCGGCGAACTTTGCAAGCGCCAAGTCAAGATTGTCACCCCCCAGTATCAAGTGCTGACCAACTGCGACGCGATGGAGTGACAAAGTCTGTTCATCTCGGTCAAGCAACGTTTTTTTACTCTGAGCGTCTGCGTCTTCATGAGCCGCACGGACTCGGATCAATGTAAAGTCAGTTGTGCCGCCTCCAATATCGCAAACCAAAATGGTTTGGCCGGCTTTAACGATCTTCTCCCAGCCGTCGTGATGCAAATTTAGCCACGCGTAAAAAGCGGCTTGCGGTTCTTCAATCAACAGAACGCGTGGCAGCCCCGCCATGGCAGCCGCTTCAACGGTCAGTTGCCGCGCAACTTGATCGAACGAAGCCGGCAAGGTCAACACCACGTCTTGTTCAGACAGTGGATGCGATCGAGTTTTTGCATCCCAACAGCTGCGAATATGCGCTAGATAGCGCGCGCTCGCATCAACGGGTGAAAGCTTTTCAACATCATCGTCGCATTGCCAGGGGAGAATCGGCGAACGTCGGTTGACTCCTTCATGACACAACCAACTCTTTGCCGAAGCAATCTGCCGCCCAGGCAACTGCAAACCGCGATCGCGGGCAAGCGAACCTACGATTGAAGGTACAGCGTTGGCTTCGACGCCAACCGCTTTAGCAAAACTCTCATTCTCAGGTGCAGTCGGTTGATAATGAAACGATGGCAGTAATTCTCGCGCCTCACGCGTACCAAAATCCACCCACTGTTCGACGCGAAACGATTCCACTTGCGGGCGTGCCGAATGCGTATCAACAAATGCAACAGCACTGTTGGTCGTGCCGAGGTCGATGCCCACGATGTAGCGGCTTGCTTGCTGCTCAAATGCATCTCCAGCTGGCTCATTCACGCTTGAACAGCTCCCGCATCTTCGCGGACGTTGAACTCCAACTTCCAAGTCTGTTCAGTGCGGACACTATTGCACCACAGTTCGAACACGCCCAATTCGTTGATCTTGCTATGGAACCGGACTGGAACAAAACCCTCATCCGGAGCGTCATCGGCGGGCAGTGTCAACTGCATCGGAGCGGTTTCGACCAACTCTTCTTCGTCCCAATGGCGTAGAACAGTCCCAGCGCGATCCTCTTTGCGAATTGCGGAGGCAAAGAAACGAAACTGCACTTCGCGTCCGACAACCAACCCAACTTCACGGCCCGGCACATCGGTCTCGCTGCCTTCTTCCATTCCAAATGGCACCACACATACGGCTTGCAGTGGTCGTGGCATTCCTGGAATCGCAAGTCCAGAAGATTCGATCCCAACGTAGTAACTGCGAGCCGTGCCGCCGCGAATGCGCATGCCGCCCTGCTGTTTGGCCAAACCGTAATATGCCGCGCCGCGTGCAACGGCATAGTCAAGATCGTCTGGGCCGCCGAGAGTGTCTGGCGATTTGCCATCGTCCGACCACGTGGAAAGCACTTCATGCAATCGCTCACGCAAGGCCGGCGCCTTGAACACACCACCGTTCAGCAGCAGATGCAATGGTGCCGCTGACGAGTGGCTTTCTTCAGCGTTCGACGTTACAAAGTGAGCGATGTGTCGCGTGATGGCTGTGTCGGATTCAAACGGCAAGCCGATCTCTTGAAAGCCGGAACTGGGTTCGCGCTGCGGCACCGAATCTTTCGCACATGGCGGGAAGAACCCATCGACTAACAACTCTTGAACCACTTGACGTTCGACGTCAATCGATACAGTGCCTGCGATCAGTTTCGATCCACGACCGAGTACTGAAATCGTTTCGCGTTCTTTGCCACTGGCGGCAAGCAATGACTCTTTGGCTTTGCGACAAGCATGCCACAGCGAGACGGATTGCCACGCGTTTAACTTCAACCCCTTTTCACGAAACTTGCCTGCCGCGTAGTGCGCGAGCGACAAGTCCATGTTGTCGCCGCCAACGAGCAAGTGCTCACCGACCGCTAACCGACGCAACACTAATTCGCCACCTTCCTGCTCCGCTCGCAGCAATGTCAGATCGGTCGTCCCACCGCCGACGTCACATACGAGCAACCTGTCGCCTTCTTGCATCGTTCGCCGCCAGCGGTCGCCGGATTTTTCCAGCCAATGATAGACCGCAGCCTGGGGCTCTTCGAGCAATATAAAATCGTCCGGCAAGCCAGCTTTCAGAGCTGCTTCACGCGTTAGTTCTCGCGCGGCCATATCAAACGAAGCTGGCACTGTGAGTGTTACAAATTGTTCGTGGAGTGGATGATCCGAAAACGAGCGTTGCCAACTCGCCACCAGTTGCTGAAGTATCCATTGGGTTGCGTCCACGGGTGACAGTTTGGGTAGATCATCCGCTGCCCCCCAAGGCAACAACGGGGCGTGGCGATCCACTTTTCCATAGCACAGCCAACTCTTCGCCGCCGCGATCGATCGTTCCGGCTGCTCGGCTGAGATTCTTCGCGCAAATTCGCCGACTACCGGCGCTGCGGGATCTCGACCTGGAATGACAAGTGCCCCCGACTGCTGTTCTTGCGGTGTCTGTAAATATACAAAGCTCGCCAAACTTTGCAGCGATTCGACTTGGTTGGGCGCCGTCACTTGTTCGATGGGCAGCAAAGCAACCGATGGGTGCTCCGCGTCAATTTCTGCGAAAGCCACGACGCAATTCGTCGTCCCCAAATCGATGCCGACGGAGTATTTTCTCATAACTCGTTATTCTGACTCTGGATATTCAAAGGCTAATTCCAACAGCTGCACTCCAGCTGAGGACCACTTATTATATCCACCGTTTGCGGAACATCGCACCCCGCCTCGTTTCGAGAGACGGTATTTAAACGGGCAAGTCTTTGGTTTAGATGATTCTCCCAAGCGAATTAAAGTGAGGGCTTGGGTCGCGAGCGTAGTCGAACCATCCCGAGCAAAAAGATCGCTACGCATAAAAGCATAGCTGAACTTGGCTCCGGCACCGCGCTTAACCGAAATTGAAAATTGTCATAGTAAGCTGAATTTGGGAACGCTCCGGCACCACCGCGTAACGTGAACGACTGAAACCCCGGTTCAAAAGGACTCTTCGTGAGTTGCATAGTTAAGTATCCGAAGGTATTTCCTCCGCCTTGGAGAGTTCCTTGCGAAATAGAAGAAGCCCCCGTCAATCCAGGTCCCGTGAATCCCTCCAGGACCAAACTGTCAGCGTCTCCACCGAAGTCACCGACATCAACGAAAATTGCAGCCACAGATTGGCTGAGTTCGATCTGAAATGCATCGTTAACCGCTGCGCCATTCGTTCCGTTGAACGGACTAAGACTTCCATTGAAAAACGGCCCGACCCCAGGTGCGT
>JANNNN010000767.1:0-3920 GCA_031398555.1 Planctomycetia bacterium
AGCGGTGCAGATGTAGTGGACACCCGTCCCTTCGAACTCGCTTGCCCCCCTCGCCGCCAGTCGCCGCCACCGCACACCGGTTGCAATCAGAACAACATCAGCTTCCAACGTACTGTTGTCATCCAAAAGCAGTTGAAGGGAGGCTTTTCTGTCTTGGCTTTCGATCTCGATGATATCCGTGACTTCGACCGGAGCCACGATGCTTGCTCCAAATTTCAAAAGTTGAAGTACCCCACGAGTCGCCAATTCAGTACCGGTTAAGCCAGCCGGAAAGCCAATAAAATTCTCGATCTTCGAAGACCCACCCGCTTGCCCACCAGGCCCGATTCGATCCAACAGCACGGTGGTTAAACCCTCCGAAGCCGCATAAACAGCCGCGGCCATTCCGGCCGGTCCAGCGCCAATGATCGCTAAGTTGATTCTTTTGTTTGGACGTAATCTCCAAACGCCAGCATGTTTCCCTAGCTCCTTGAGGGATGGGTTCTGTAAAACTTTACCATCACCACATTCCACAACAGGCTTTTGTTTGGGTGCCCCCAAACGATTGAACTCTGCGACTCCTCGTTCGGAATCAATATCGTGCCACGTAAAGGGGACGAAGTTTTTGTGAAGGAACTCGCGAACCAAATTGGTTTCGCGACAATGCTTCGCTCCAACCACTTGCAATCCCAGTCTTGCAGATTCGGAAAGCATGCGTCTTCGCTGCGTGAAGGCAATCATTAGCTTCTCGCCCAAGCTTGGGACTCGATTCAGCAACGAACGAATAGTGCCGAATGGAACTCGCAGTACGGTCGTTTCGCAGCTTGCAACAGCCGTTACAATCACAGGACGACCCGTTAGCAAATCAATGTCACCGCAAAATTGCCTCGGTCCGTGAGACACAATCACCCGATTTCCATCGGCTGGATTTAGGATGTCGATGCAACCGGACTCGATCACGACCAAGTCGATCTCAAAGTCTCCAGACCGAAAGAGAATATCACTCGCGTGATGTGCCTGAGACCTCGCGTGTTTTCTGATATGATCCAGTTCTTCGTGAGTCAGCTCAGGAAAAGCCGACAAATCCTTTGGTGACACGCCTTATGCCTTCCAACGGTGAGCGACTTCGGCAACACGCTTACCGAGAAGAACAGCGGTTTGTCGGTCTCCTTGACCGATGTGGGGTTGGTCCATATCAGACTGTGCCATGGCTCCACTATAGCTTGATAGACGATTGGTTTTGTCGGGTGTTGCTCCTTCAGGCATAACACCTGTACCAACCCAAATCATGCTGTGTTGCATACCATTGATCATCAAGCCCGCAAGCGTATTCAGCTTGTCGCCTGAGAGTCCTTGCGAGTGGGTAAAGCCAGCACCAACCTTATCCTTCCAACCCTGCTGGTACCAAATGCCACCGCAGGCATCGATAAAGGTTTTGAATTGCGCAGCATATCCGCCCATGTAGGTAGGTGTCCCAAACACGATTGCATCTGCCGAGTTGAGGGCTTCGACGATGGCATCGTTCTTCCAACGTCCAGCCTGGATATCTTCGCCAACAATGCGAAGCAATTTGACTTCGGTGCCAATTGCAGATTTCGCTCCGTCCGCAACGGCTTCTGCAACTTGCTGCGTGTGTCCAGTGGCAGAAAAATAGACGATGGCTATCGTGGTCATTCAAACGTGCTTTCATGAAAGGGAACTAACGGAGGAATCGGTGTAACAAAAATCAATGGGATGCACGGATTTCTAGTCCATACTCTTGAGCAACTGAAAAAAGTCTTGAAAGCTCCTCGGTACTAGGTTTTGGTGCTACCTGGTCCGTAGGGCAGAGGAGCTGTCCTGTTATTCGAAACATTTGCTCCAAGCCAGCGGGCGCGACCATGATCAGCGCCTCGGAATTCTCGTCGCTCTCATTGTGAAAGCGATGAAGTCCGCCGCGGGGAAGGTTGATGAATGTTCCCGGACCTGCTTCAACCCTGCGACCATCGGCATAAAACGCAATTTTGCCCTTCAAAACATGAAAGCCTTCTTCTTCCCAATGATGCATGTGCGGAGGCGGACCACCACCGGGACTGATAATTGCATGCCATATTGAATAAGCGCTTGATGTATGGTCACCTTCCGCGAGGAAACGGTAAATGTCTCCAACCGCAGCAATTCGGTCTCCTTGCTCCCGCTCAACAATTCGAATGTTCGGAGCAACCGCCCATGCTTCTGGCGGCGGATCGAGTTCAATTCCAAACTGGAATGCGAGTTGTTGAAGGATCGCAACACTTTTGGAACGATCCTCCTTGACCGCGCGTCGCTTGATTTCCTCAGAAGCCCGGCGTTGAAATACATCAAAACCCGCAGGCGCACAAAGCACGATTAGCTGACTGTCTTCAATCGCTCGAAAACGGTGCGCGGTCCCACCTTCGATATGAATAAAATCTCCCGCAGTCAATACGATGGATACATTGCCTGCGGTAAACTCGATTGCGCCACTCAGCAAGTAGAAGCTTTCCCCGAAAGAATGGCTATGACCGGCAACCGGTCCCGAATTCTTGCGACAGAAGGCTCGTTGGACCGTGTAAAGTCCTGCCGTATGCTCAGCTTCGCAAAGCAACTCAACGGGATGGCCTAGCCAATCCACTACGGAAGCCTTTTCCGGCAGTACTATCCAAGGCGATCTGGGCGGCGGTGCGTCTCTATATTCTGACATCATTGGGGTAGGTGTATTACGTAAACTTGGAGAATAGTGGCTTCTTCAAGACTAAACGAACGGATAAGTGTAAAATTCGATACCTAGATCTGCAAGTACGCAATATTTTGTTAGGTACTTACCAAAAAGTAAGCTCATGATGTCTGAATGCAATGTTGACCCAAATTCCGGTTGTCCAGTCGAAGCAACGCTCGCAGTCATTGGCGGTAAGTGGAAGGTCCTCATCCTTTTTCATTTGTCGAACAAAAGCAAGTTTCGTTACGCTGAGCTTCGTCGCCTCATCCCGGGCATTAGCGAACGGATGCTGACTCAACAGCTTCGTGAACTTGAACACGCAGGGATCGTGCATCGAAAAGTCTATCCAGAAGTGCCACCCAAGGTTGAGTATTCTATGACTGCTTACGGCAAGACTTTGCGACCGATACTGAAAGTGATGTGTCAATGGGGAACCAAGCACCTCCTGCGAATTCAAGCGAGCTAACAATCGCTTATGGCAGTGCAGAAGGCTGATAAACTCACTCAAACGGACTTAGAAGAAAGATGAATTTCCCATGCCCTATATCAATCTGCAAATCACAAAAGGCGCTAGTCGCGAGCAGAAGGCGGAGATTGTCTATCGCATGACCGATGCCTTGGTTCAAGTTTTGAACAAGAAGCCTGAACATATTCACATTGTAATTCAAGAGATCGACGACGATGATTGGGGCTTCAACGGGATGCTCACCAGTGAATGGCGGAAATGCAACGATAATTTCATACGCTCATCGACCGACTCCGATTCCAGCAATTCATGAAACGAAGACTGCGTGGCAACTACGGACTGTGCGACGACAAGTCACTCTCAACGACTTTTTTGTCGCGTATTTATTGTTTGCGCCTAACTCGCCTCGCTTCGATCGCAATTGTAGTCGATCGTTCATCGGCCGTGGTCAGGGCAGCAATCTCTTGTGCGGATCAGGTGGTCCTGACCATCCGAATGAACAACCATTTAGCTTCAGACTAGCAATTGTGACTCTCCATGCAGGCCAACCCGGTTCGTTCCGTCGCGGAAAGATCACAGACCTTTGATGCAGTTACTTCTCCTACAAAGTTCCTATCTCGGAAAAAAGTCTTTCAATTTGCTGTAAAACAACCTCGGGTCGCTCTTCGCAGACCCAGTGACCGCACGACTCAATCGCAGCAGCGGCCTTAGAAGCTCTTCTCTCGACTTACAAATCTTCGATGGATTGGAGAGTTTCCA
>JANNNN010000783.1:0-3862 GCA_031398555.1 Planctomycetia bacterium
AAGAAACCGGTATCTGCATGCAACTCACTTTCGCATCCCGTTTCTAATGAAACGAGCTGCTTACCTAACCGTAGACCGTCGCACTAAGCAACTATTTCGCAGCCTCATCTTTCGACGTGGCTTCGTTTTCTGCCGCTTCAAGGGGCTCACTTGGGTGCGATCGCTTGTGATCGTCTGGCTTGATTTCGCCAGTTCTTACTCGCGCGTTGTACATGTTGTCTTCAACTCGTTTTGCTTCGGATACATCGATCTGCGTAGCCGCGTAAAGGGCTGTCAAACCGACCATTCCCAGACCGATGCCACCCGCAGTGCACGCATAAGTTGCCCACTGCTGGGCTTTGGGACTAATCCAAATCCCCCAAGTGATTCCTGCTGTCCAAACGCCGTTTGCAAAGTGGTAGACACACGCAAGTACGCCTAAGAGATAAAAAATCGGCCACAAAAAGCCACTTAATGCGGACGCTAAGGTACTGGCAGCGTTATACGGTCGGAACGAAGCCATCCCCCATGGTTCAACTATCTTCAGCCAAAAGTCGGCGTGGAACCAACCATGAAGGTGGAAGACATGGAAAAATATAAAGATGATGGCAATCACACCTGTCCAGCGCTGCATCGCGTAGCGGAAGTTGCTGGTATAGCGGTAGCGATCGACATTGCTTTTGCCACTCTTGATAATCCACACGCCAAATGCGGCGTGAAAAATGATCGGCAGGAAGATGAAAGCCCACTCAATAACTGGCAAAAACGCTCCAAACGAATGAATTTGGTTGACGTTGTTTTGAAACGCTCCGGCACCATTTACCAATGAAGAATTGACCAGCAGATGCACGGTCATGTAAGCGCCGACCGGCACCAACCCGCTTAACGAGTGAAGGCGTCGGATCAGAAATTCGTGCCTGCCAAAAAAGCTACCAGTTGTGTGGCTCATAGCGGTTCAGAAATCGTCCAAAATTGGGGAGTGCCAGTTCGCTTCCGCGACGCTAAATAAGCGCTTTAGGCGACACTATTACCGCAACACTATAGCGAAGTTTCCAATCCCTTGGCAGGCCGCAGCGATGGCAACTTGTCGCACCGCCTTCAAGCAATCAAATAAAACGCTTCATCTGCCCTGCTTTACAGCTGGTTTCGTCAAAGACCGGTTGTTTGCGAGTAGATGGTTTCGTGAGAAACCGGTTCTTTAATACTGCAGGGCAGAATGGAACTTCCAACACCACTGTCGGTGCGGACGCTACTTTTGCGGAGCAAAAGGCGACACTGTCCCGGTTTCTTACGAAACCAGCTACCCAGCTATTAAAAACCTTGCATTGCGGGGGCACCCACTCTACTGCTTCCGGTAAAGCTCGACTTGGAACGGTCCGCGATACATGAGCATCAGGGCGTTGGGCCGTGCGTAGCGATTAAAAACCGCTTTAAGAAAATGCTCTTCGCCCGGCCAGGGATAAGCGAAAATGATGGCGAAATCCGAAAGAGACATGTCATACTGCACATAGGCCGGTGGGATGTCATGAGTCAATGAGACCAACGGATCCGTGTTTTCAGCCAGCCGCCTGGCTCCTCCCGGTAAAAAATTTCCTTGCCAAATTTCTGCTGGAACACTCTCCTTTCGCAAGAGCTCTCTGGCCTCAGTGCACAGGAACTCTTCGGCTTCGATCCCGATTGCGTCTAAATCCAACAGTCCCGCGACGCCTGCCACCACTGCGAATCCGCAACCCCATTCGCAGAAAAGTTTGCCGTCGATCAACTGCTGATCGACACATGCCACTAGGGCAGCCGAGACATAGTCGAAATCGCACTCAACGTACTGCGGGAGCGGTTTATCCTTAAAGTGATCCCAGTAAAGTTCAATCCGCGCGCGAGCCGCTTTAAGCCATTTAACAATCGCTTCGGGAAGCGGTTTGTCGTCGAACTCGAACTCTAGTTCTCGAATTGCCATGAAATATCCGATGGATTGCTTGTCGACGAATCGCTTGAGAGGATCTCGAAAGAATAACGAAAAAAAACCTGCCAGGACCCAACAGCCGACAAATCCCTACTTTAGCGAATGGATGCCAACGAACCCGGTTGCATTCCAGCAATTGCCTGATAGTTCCGTCGATACGATTACCGATAGCCCACAAGTAGTTCGAGGTACGCTCTAAGTGTATCGCGTGCTAGCAAAGTTAGAGTTCCTGAAATCAATTTGCATTTACAATAGCCCCATTGGATGAATTGGGATTGATTTCGGGACTGGCCACGGTGGGCTGACAAGCATGTCAAATGCTCTACCGACGCCGAAGTGTACTGCGACCAGGAATAACGTGGCGCAGTTCGACAATGGCCGAAACAGCATGGAGCCCATAAGACATGAAGTTAGGAACGCATCCTGTTAATACCCACGGACACACCGCTTTTGCAAGCGGTATTCCCACTGTATTGCCCACCAATCCAAACAGTCCATTCGCTAAATTGATTGTCAAAAGCGATGTTGGTCATATTGTCCAACAGTGGCTGTTACTCCAAAGCAAGTGCACATTGGGAAGCGCTTCGAGCTGCGCGTTGCGATGTCAATTATCGGGAATCGCCCCTTACCATGCACTGTTGGTGATGGGAGCTCGCCAAGTTTTCATTCGAGCTCTCGCACCTAAACTGACTCGCAATGGAGTGACGGTAAACGAACTGCTCCTAACCGAGGACCAGTGCACATTCGAAATTGCCGGACATCAGTTCGAATTGATTCGCAATGTCAAAACTAATGAGCCCAGCTCTTCGGAAAAGCCGTCTTTAGGAAAGATGAAGTTCACTTTGGCGCGCCCGATGGAAATCGGACAAGTTCGCCAAACTAAGGTTTTACCGCAACCAACGACGCAAGCACCGACTCAGTTCGCACCATCCATCGCCCCACGCATAGTCGAATTGCCTCAACCGCCCAAAGAGACTCAACGTTTCGAAGAAGTTCAACAGCCAGCGGATTCTTCCGCGCACTTGCAGCCACAGTGGATAACGGACCTGATTCAGTCGGCAATGCTCCCGCTGGAACGTCAACTGAACGAGATCATTGAACCTTTAGCTGCTGTTCAAAGCGAACTGGATAAGCGGTCCAAATTGGAACGCAAACGCCGCAATCGCCCTACTCGACGCGCTCCAACGGAATTTCCTTCGTTAGAGCCTACCCCACCAGTCCGAGCTGTATCAGAACGCGCAGCGGCAGAAGGTGCAGCAGCAGAACGCCGTGCAGTAGAAGCAGCATTCACAACTCAAATTGATGTCCAACCGCAGTTTGCTCATATTCCAGAGCCGATACTTGTTCCAATCATATCGCCGGAAGTCCAGTCACAGCTGGCTCGACAAAGCGAGACGCTGGACAACCTCAACGCGCGATTGACGGAAGTGAAAAGCAATCTCGGATCGTTAGAACGCATTGTTTCCGAGAATTTTGTATCGGTCATTAATGCTGCTTCAGCTCCCGTACCAACACCTGAACCCGTTAACGAAGCACTGCAACGGATCACATCGGTCGCGGATCAACTAAAAGGTCTAACGACTCAGTTGGATGATGTCAAAAACAATCTCGGCTCGTTGCAGCAGACAGTAACCGAAAACCTCGCATCGACGAATGAACTACGAACTGCACCGGAGCCTGCCAGTAAGGAGGCTCTGCAACGACTGACGGAGGTTGCGAACCAACTAAGTGACTTGCTCCAAGACATGAATGTCCGGCAGATATCGACCGTAGAGGCCGATCTCACTTGGAAGGAGCAACTCCGCACCAAGGAAGATTGTGATAGTGCGTGGAGGGAGCAACTCCGCACGCAGGTTGATGCCGATCATGCCTGGCGCGAGCAACTCCGCACACAGGTTGTTGAATTGCGTGAAACAGTCGCCG
>JANNNN010000788.1:0-1411 GCA_031398555.1 Planctomycetia bacterium
TTAACTTCCGAAACGTAAATTACACTGGATACAAACTACAAGTTTAAAACTAATACTACTTTGAAGATGGTGGGCTTATCGTCGGTGGCAAGTACTTTACGAAAGGAAGCGACTCGGGCGAGAAAGTCCGCGTCGAACCGGGAAAGGTCACACCGGGTGGTAACTGGGGGGCTTTCATCGCCGCTTGTCGGGCGGGCGATCCGAAAATGGCCAACGGCAACGCTGCCGACGCGCACTACGGTTGCGTGCTTGGACACTTGATCAACAATTCATATCGCTTGGGGACCGTGGTTCCGTTCAACGAGAAAGCGGGCCGATTTGGCGACAACGCAGACGCTGCGGATCATTTTGGTCGTTTGCACGCGATTATGGCAGAAGGAGTCGGCGTGCCGGTTGATGGGTCAAAATACGTCGTTGGCCCATGGTTAACGTTCGATCCAGCCACCGAAAGGCATACGGGGGACCATTCGGACGCTGCAAACGCGTTGCTGAAGGATAATAATCGGCCTGGATTCGAGATTCCGTCCTTGGAGAAAGTGTAAGCCAAAGGTGGCAGGGTTTTGCTTGCGGTGGGAGAGCTGGGCGGCTTGGGATATAATCCAGCGAAGCCGAAAAGGTTAAGCAGTGTTGATAAATAAGTGTTCTGTACCTTTTGTGCTTAGCACCCGAAGGTCCGTTCCGGCAAAAGGTACCGGACACTTATTTATCGAATGATTCCAAGCACCCGCTTCCCGCCCGCAGATTTGCGAAAGCCCCCAATGGAAAAAGTGGATTTTGAACATCAGACGCGTCTCGTCTTTGGCACTGGCCAAATCGCGAAATTGGGCGAGATCGCACGCGAGCTAGGGGGCAGTCGAGCACTGGTGGTCAGTGATTCCGGCGTCATTACGGCTGGGCATTTCGGTCGCGGAATCGCATCGCTCGAAGCGGCTGGATTGCAAGTTGCCGCTTTTCATGGGGTGAAAGAAAATCCTTCGACGGCAGAAGTTGACGCGGGTTTGAAAGTCGCTCATCAGTTTCAGCCCGACCTGCTCATCGGACTCGGCGGCGGCAGCTCGATGGACTGCGCGAAAGGCATCAACTTTCTCTACAGTTGCGGCGGCCGCATGGAGGACTACTGGGGAGTCGGTAAAGCGACGGCTGACATGTTGCCAATGATTGCCATTCCCACAACTGCAGGCACCGGCAGTGAAGCCCAGTCGTTTGCACTGATCAGTCAAGCTGACACGCATACCAAAATGGCCTGCGGTGACCGACGAGCGGCTTGTCGAGTCGCGTTGCTCGACCCTGAGTTAACCGTGACACAACCGCCGCGTGTTACGGCGCTGACCGGCATTGATGCAATATCGCATGCACTCGAGTCGTATGTTACGCGCCGCCGCAATCCGCTGAGCATCTGTTACAGTCGCCA
>JANNNN010000814.1:0-6701 GCA_031398555.1 Planctomycetia bacterium
CCGCGTCCTCCGCGCCTCCGCGTGAAAACTTCTCCCACGCTGGCGGCGTTGAAAAAAGTCGCTGCTGCACCAAGGCTGCACCGGGGAGGTGATGAAAATGCGGGGATCGCGGAGAGAGACACAGACAACTTTTCCCCCCAATCTTCTCCGCGTGAAACCCGTCTTTACCCTCACCATGGAAAGCTCATTCGAATGAAAGAACTCGACGACATCACCGGCTCGATCGTGGACTCCGCCATGAAGATTCACATAGAACTTGGTCCTGGCCTGCTCGAATCCGTCTATGAAGCTGTTTTGGCCCGAGCGCTGGAGCGGCGAGGATTTCAAGTCGAGCGGCAAAAGGTCATTCGATTTGAATACGATGGCATGGTTTTCGATGAGAGTTTCCGCACTGATTTGCTTGTTGAAGGCCGCGTCGTCGTTGAATTGAAGTCCGTGGAGAAGCTCGCACCAGTCCATAGCAAACAGCTACTAACGTATTTCCGATTGATGAACCTACCCGTCGGTCTGCTCATCAATTTCGGTGCCGCCACTCTCAAGGAAGGGCTCCAACGCATCGTCAATAATCTCGATTCCTCCGCGTCTCGGCGTCTCCGCGTGAATCAACCGCCCAAGCCATGAACACCACCGAAACCCAACGCCTTGAAACCATCTACTCCTAAAAACTAGCGGCGCTGGCGGCGTTGAAAAAGTCGCTGTTGCACCAAGCTTTTCACGCGGAGACGCGGGGATCGCGGAGAGAGACACAGAAATCATTTCCTACCCAATCTTCTCCGCGTCCTCCGCGCCTCCCCGTGAAACCTCTCCCACGCTGGCGGCGTTGAAAAAGTCGCTGCTGCACAAAGCCTGCACCGGGGAGGTGATGAAAATGCAAATGCCAAATCTAATCTGGATATTGCATTAGTCCGATTCGGCTTCAGGTTGGCAGTCGGCGGACTGCACCCGGGACAACAGGCTGACCAGTCTCTGCACTGTAAATTGCTGCAAAGCAAAGCTCGAGACTACGCAGATTGTCTTCTGCATTGATCGTTGACTCTCGCCTCTCTTCGATGGCACAAAGCAATTCTCCCATCGTTCCGTGAAAGCCATCGGGAAACCACTTGCCAACTAACTTAGGAGTCCACTGTCCATCCACGGTGTTAACGGTCAACAGTTGCTCTTGATTGCCTGAACCTAAGCTATAAAGACTGCCTGAAGTGCCAGAGAGAAAGGTACGTTCTTGAGAGCCCGCTGGCAGACTGGCATCGAAAGCTAGAGTCGCTTGAGCTTCATCGAATTCGATCAAAGCTTGGGCCAGCAGATCGGGCATGAGTTGCTGTCCCGGAGAGCGGGCGGTGGATGCGAACACGCGTTTTACTTTTTTCCCATTCAGCAAACACCGAACTATATCGAACCAGTGAATTGCGTAGTCATACAGAATCAAGTGTTTGATTTTCTCGAACTCGCTCCCTTTGACCCATGTGTGATCCCAATGGCAGGACAAGTGCGCCCCGAAGACCTCGCCGATGATGCCTGAATTTGCAACTTGCCGTGCATAACTGAAATGCGGAGCCCAACGACCGTTTTGATTCACGGCAAGTTGCAAGTTCTTCTTGTGTGCCAGTTCGATCAATCGCTCGCCTTTGTCCAGGTCCAAGACGAATGGCTTTTGACTGAGCACATGTTTGCCTGCCCTCAAAGCGGCTTCGATAATTGGCGGTCGCTCTGGCGGATGCGTGGTAATATCGACCACTTCTATCGAATCATCGGCAAGCAGTTTTTTGTAGTCATCGTAGGCAACCGCCGCAGGGTAAAACTCACGCTGTCGCAGCACAGCTTTGGCAAGGTCCAAATCGCACACTGCGGTGACCTTGAAACCTGCCGCCAGGTATGCTCGCAAGTGATAATGCGTGATTCCGCCGCAACCAATTAGACCGATATTCGGTGAGTAATTCCGAGGCGAATGCGGTCGATAGGGTAGTTCGCTGAGCAAGTCCAATCGACTGGTCATATCAAATTTCGCGTTGGTGAAAGTACAAGGGCGGTCAGGAGGGAATGCAGGGTATGAAAAAAACCTGCGAGCCGAAAGAGCCCGCAGGTTTTTGTGTTGTATTGTTTTAGTTCGTGGCCGACGCTGCCAGCGTCGTCAGCAAAAAATCAGCTGGTTACAAAATCTGAATCTTTCGGACTCTAGCCGCGTCCGCCGCGTTACAAGCCTGCAGCTTTGGCCAACTCTTTCGCTTTATCGGTATTCTCCCAAGTGAAACCATCGCCACTGCGGCCAAAATGTCCACCGGCTGCGGTCTTGCGATAGATCGGACGACGCAGATCAAGGTACTTGATGATTCCGCTCGGCGTGAGGCTGAAGAGTTTGACGACAGCGTCCTGAATCTTCGAGTCGGCAACTTTACCAGAGCCTTGAGTGTCAACGTGGACACTGACGGGCTCGGAAACACCGATCGCATAAGCGAGTTGAACCTCGCAGCGATCGGCGAGCCCAGCGGCAACGATGCACTTGGCAACATGACGAGCCATGTAGGCCGCACTGCGATCCACTTTGGTTGGATCCTTGCCACTGAAAGCACCACCACCATGTCGACCCCAACCACCGTAGGTATCAACGATGATCTTGCGACCTGTTAGACCACAATCACCCTGAGGGCCACCGACAACGAAGTTACCAGTTGGATTGATGTGGTACTTGATGTTTCCCTTGTCCAGTTCCGAAGGGATGCAGCTCTTGATGATCTTATTGATCACAAAGTCTTTGATCGTTGCATTATCAACAGTGGGAGCGTGTTGAGTCGAAACAACGACGGTGTCGACGCGAATAGGTTTGAATCCATCATACTCGACTGTAACTTGGCTTTTGCTGTCTGGACGCAACCAATTGACTTCGCCGTTGAATCGCGCGTCGGTCAAGCGGTTGGTAATACGGTGCGAAAGCGCAATCGGCATAGGCATTAGTTCAGGTGTGTCGTTGCATGCAAACCCAAACATCAGACCTTGATCGCCAGCGCCAATGTCCTTTCCTGCCGTTTCGTCAGAATTCACACCCATAGCAATGTCAGGACTTTGTTCGCCGAGCGCGACCATAACACTGCAGGTGTCAGCGGAGATTCCCATTTCATCGTCTGTATAACCGACTTCGCGGATAACTTGACGGACGACTTTGGCAAAGTTGACGTTAGCTTTGGTCGTGATCTCACCGGCGATGATTGCCAATCCTGTGGTAACCATCGTCTCGCAAGCCACCCGGCTCATCGGATCCTGTGCCAACAGTGCATCCAAAACGCCATCAGAAATCTGGTCAGCCAGTTTGTCTGGATGTCCCATGCTGACGGATTCGCTAGTGAACAAGTATTTTCCGGAAGCCACCGAACGACCCTCTCAAATGTGGGGTAAAATGAAGCGCCCCGCTGTGGGCTAAAAAGTTGCCAATTCAATTCCCGCTTGCGCAGGGACTCGGAGTATATCTACGGGTTTAGTAGGACGGAAGTGTTCCGGCAATAACGGCGCGTTTTCCCTGCAATTAGATTCCAGGAAGTCGCCGAGCCGCCGGAATAACCCCTACGATCGTCAACCCGAGTGAAAGTTTACCCAGCAAGATCTGAAATCAAATCCCCAGGACGTGAATGCTGTTTGGCGTTGTGAGAAACTGCGAACCGTGTATACTCCTCAGTTCGATTGAGACAACCGGTCCGCCGGGCATAGGATGTAAGTCTTTTATCTCAAGCGGGTTACGCGACCGTAACCACCCAAATTAATAACTGAAAAAGCGTTTTTAGAAGCTGTGGGAGCCGACTGATGGCCCGTCAATGTGATGTTTGCGCAAAATCCGCATCGTTCGGAAATAGCATCGAAATTCGTGGTAAAGCGAAGTACTTGGGCGGTGTCGGTACAAAAATCACCGGCATTACTCGTCGAAAGTTCCGCCCAAATCTGCAGTCCGTCAAGGTTCAACTCCCCAGTGGCGAACACAAATCTTTACGTGTCTGCGTTCAATGCATCCGTAGTGGTTACATTCGCAAAGTTGTAAAACAAAAACCGTTCGCTTTGCCAGTCAGCAAAAGTTAAAACGCGGGTATTCAGCAAGGATCGCAGAAGCAGATATTGATCACGCTCGCACCTTTGGAGTGATTCCAATTTCTTTCTGGTGCGAATGTTCCTTCTTCGGGACACGCTTCGGCACAATGGCTCGGCATAGGTACTATTGAAAATAGTTATTCTAAGTTTGCGCACGCAGCCTAGAGTGGCGTTGTGTCGCCACTGAGAATAGGTTAAAAAAAACGTCCCGCTAGATTAGTTTCGCTTGGGTGCGTCAATTAGGCAGCGATAAAACGCAAATGCATTCGCAACGTAAATAAAAGGCTAAGGAAATGAGGCCGAGTTTGATTACGGATTCGATCAATTTAGGTAACACAAGCGGCTTGCGGGCTTTGGGTTCTTCTACGTATCAGCCAAGCGAAGCGCTCGGTTACTATTCAAACATCATCGACCACCTGCCATTTGCTTGCCTAAGTTTCGACCAGTCTGCCGGAGTCCAGTTCGTTAATTTGAATGGTGCGCTCTTGGTTGGGCTTGAGCGGCATGAGTTGCTTGGGCGACAGTTCGTTCCCTTCATTGCCGAAGAAGATCGCGTTCATTTCGTCAATTTACTCGGAAGAGCTTTCGCTACAAATGAAAAGCAGTTATGTGAGTTGAAGCTGTTGCCGAGCGGGCGAACTCCGACTTACGTGCGAATCGAAGCCTCGGTTGCTCCAAATTCCAGCGACTGCATGGCAGCGCTCATTGACATTTCAGATCGCAAGCTCGTAGATCATACGCGAGAGATTCGCGATCTCGCTATTCAAGCGGTGAACCAAGGGATCATTATCGCAGATCCAGCCCAGCCGAACTGTCCTATCATTTATGTCAACGACGGTTTCGAATCCATGACGGGCTACACAGCCACGGAAGCTGTCGGGCGTAGCTTTGAGTTCCTTCAAGGACGCGAAACAAATCCAGCTTCAGTGGCTGAAATGTACGAAGCATTTTGCGAGCTTCGTTCTTGCACCGTCGAACTGCTTCACTACCGCAAAAACGGGACAATGTTTTGGAATGCAATGCAGTTTGCACCCGTTTGCGATGACTCGGGTCGGTTGCTGCAGTACATCGGATTCATGTCGGATGTGACCCAACGACGGAACATGGAAGATCGGCTACGTCACTCACAGAAAATGGAAGCTATAGGCCAACTTGCCGGCGGTATTGCCCATGGTTTCAACAATTTACTGACTGTGATCGAAGGTTACTCAGGTTTATTGCTCGATGCACCCGCCGTTTTTGCGGGTCGCTCGCAAGAGTTCCTAACCGAAATTAGATCGGCAAGTGCCCGTGCCGCTGAACTAACTCAGCAATTATTGGCGCTAGGACGACGACAGTTGCTGCATCCACTTGCATTTGACGTCAACGATTTGGTTGCCGAGTCTATCGAAGGCGTGTCATCTGACTCTGTCGCAGTTGAAGTCAAGCTCGACCCGCAGTTGCACCAGGTTTGGGCTGACCGTGCCCAGATCGCTCAAGCCCTAACCCATTTGATAAACAACGCCATCGATGCACTTGTTGACGATGGTCGAATAGTCATTCGCACGCAGTGGGTCGAACTGAGCAGCGCGGATGTGACTTCGATGTCACAAATCGGGCCTGGAAAATACGCGCTGATCAGCGTCAGCGATAACGGTTGTGGCATGTCAGAGGCAGTCCTTGCCCGCGCCTTTGAACCGTTCTTCACCACCAAGCCCCTTGGAGAAGGAACCGGACTCGGTCTGTCGGCAGTGCATGGGGTCGTCACACAGTCAGGAGGGCATGTTGACGTTACCAGCAAACCGGGAATTGGAACGTGCGTTAACCTTTATCTACCACAAGAAAAAATGCCCCTTGATTCTACATCACAGCAAAACAAGTCGCCGTCACCTCGAAGCGGCACTGAAACCATTCTACTGGTCGAAGATGAAAGCGCAGTTCGCAATATTGTGCGCATCGTTTTGACTCGTTATGGCTACAAAGTGCTCGAAGCCGCCAATGGTAACGAAGCCCTTGAAATCGTTAGAACTTATGAACAGCCGATTCACATGCTACTGACCGATGTGGTTATGCCGGGTATGCACGGACCTGAAGTAGCCAAAGCGATTGTTGGCAAAATGCCTTCGATTCGAGTGATCTTTATGTCGGGCTATGTGGACGATGCAAGGACTCGCGAGGGGCTCGCCGACCCGACCGCTAGCTTTATCCAAAAACCGTTTTCCTCTGAAGATCTAGCCCACAAAGTTCGGGCTATCCTGGACGCCTGAAAAACGCAGCCGGTTTCTTAAGATACCGGTTGAACCCACCGACCGCCTTTTTATAGCAAATCTGTTTTCCGGCACACGTGTCCGCTTAGGATAATGGTCGTTACGTTGGTTTAGCCCTATCAGCCGGAAGGCGGTAGCCCAATGCCATCTACTTTGTAGCGGTAGAGCGCAAACCGTCCGGTGTTGCATTGGAAATATTGAGGAAGAACCGGGCGGCTTGCGCCGACACCGCTAAAAAAAACACCAAAGTAGATGGCATTGGGCGTTAGCCTCCGGTTGGAGACTTAACCGGAGGCTAACGAGAGCGTCCCGCTTAAAAACGCAGGGAAAACGCGACTTTTCAAGCGACTGATCAGCCGGAAGGCGTTAGCCTCCGGTTGGAGACGTAAC
>JANNNN010000830.1:0-1989 GCA_031398555.1 Planctomycetia bacterium
CCGCACCTCCCATGCGAGGTCTGCCCGCAAGAAAATCTCGACTCGCAAGCCCGAAAGCAAGCGATGAAAAGGCCCTGAGGGAGCGTGACAGCTCCCGCTGCCCGAGAGGTAGTAAAATTGTTGGTTCGCCGATAAGCCGGGTTCTGTGTGTCGTCGCGACTTGCGCTGCGGCGATGACGGTCATTTATCTACGGACACAATTGCTTGCGCCCTTGAGCAATCTACCCGAGAGTCATCCGAGCCGGGCCGGCTCGCGCGATTGCTCTGCCGAAGCGGAGCGATCGCTTGCCCTCTGTTTGATTTTGCTTCGAGCGGGGTTTACCGAGCCGACCGAGTCACCTCGATCGCTGGTGAGCTCTTACCTCACCGTTTCACCCTTACCACGCATCAGCGAACTGATCGTTCGGCGGTATGCTTTCTGTTGCACTGTCCCTAACCTTTCGGCCGGTCGACGTTATCGACCACTCTGCCCTGCGAAGCCCGGACTTTCCTCTCCTGGCCGAAACCAGCAGCGACCATCTGGCGAACCAACACGTGCATTCTAGCATAACCCATCATCAATGCACCTCGACCGAACTCAGCTATGTCTGTGCGTGAAATTGCTTAACCGTTTAGCCGGGGGCGATGAGCACCTGCCAAAGATTGCCTTGGACCACCGTTGACTAGCTTCGACCAGCCCCGGTAGGCTCTGACGTTTCCAAAAGCTGTGCGATCAGCGGCAGAAGCTGCTTTTTACGGCTGACGACGCCGTCGAGTTGATAGAGAAAACGTTCCAGGCGAGGAAAGTTGATCTCTTCCCAGAAGTCAGGCTCACGCGACATAAGCAGCAAACTGCCGTTGGAAACAATGTCGGTTACCAACAAAGCTGAGAAATCTAGATTGCGTTCCTTGGTGAGCTGCACTAGAGCCTCGTGCAGTTCCGAATGCTGCCCCCAGAACAACTCAAAACCAATTTCTTCGATTTGCGAAATTGAAAAGCGGTGTCCACGTTCAGTGAACTCTTTGCAGTCCTCCCGAACCACTTCTGCTGGCTTGCACGTGCGTAAGGCGGAACCAATAGCAAAAAACTGTTTAGCAAATTGATCCAAATCGACTTCGCAAATTCCTCGCAGCCAATCGAGGATATTGCGGTCGACATCCGTGGCCGTCGGAGATCGCAAGTAGAGCGTATCTGAAATGATGCCTGCCGCCATGCACAAAGCGATACCTGGAGTTGGAATCAGTCCCGCGGCGCGGAACTGACGTGCAACCAAAGTGCAAGTCGATCCGACGGGTTCATTGATAAAGCGAATAGGCTGGGTTGATTTCAAGCTCCCGCCCAAACGATGGTGATCGAGCACTTCGACAATGTCAGACTCTTCAGCACCGAGTACGGCCTGCGCCAGTTCGTTATGATCGACCAACACCAATTGAGTCTTGGGTGGTGAAATCAAATCCGATTTCGAAAGCACTCCAAACAAGTTGCCTTCATCATCGAGGACCGGAAAGAGACTTTGACGAGTGCGTTCAATCGAAGCTCGCACATCAGCAATCGGTGTCTTCGATGAAAGGGTCATGCAATCGGTTTGGATCGCCGAATCAATGCGGCGTGCGGACTTGATCCGCATCGTCGTCGTGGCAGTATCGAACGGGCAGCTGATGACGGTCACATTGTTCAGCTTTGCCAGTTGCAGCAAACCTGGCGACAAGTCAAAACCGCCGGTAACAACCAAGACTCGTACGCCATGTTCGACGGCGGGCAGTTGAATCGTCGGACGATCACCACTAACCACCAACAAGTGCTCGGCCGGGTACTGGTGCAATCGCTTTGTAAAACCTTCGGCGCTCATAGCGCCCACCATGACGATCATCTCGTCGGTGGATTCCGAGTCGACGGTGTGAAGAATTTTGCCTTTGATCACATCGCAAATCTTGGTGACGCTACTAACAACTTGACGCGATTTCAGCGGGTCAGAGTCCCCTTCGAAAACAACTTTCAAGAGATCGAGC
>JANNNN010000459.1:0-2196 GCA_031398555.1 Planctomycetia bacterium
GCCCTTAATGCCGAAGAGTTACACCAAAGCTCAATACTTCGGCACTGAGTGAATTCTCGACGGCAGATCCAGGGATAGCACCAATCCCAGGCGCATATAGTGAACCTGTCCGGGTGTTTTCAAACATATGACTGTATGCGAGATGGCATGCAGTCGATTCGGAAAGTAACCATGAAGCACCTGTGCTCAACATATGCTGATAGATAAGCGGAGTCGCGATATTGAAAAACGACTCATTGTTTGAAATGGGATTTTGATTGAATGAGTACCCGGTTCGAAGGCTTAGGCGATCAGTCCATTGAAATTGGGCTCCGGCAGCCGTGGCTAGGACCGAATTCCACCCTAATCCTAAGAGCTTTCCAGTTCCATCAAACTCCGCACGATCTCCGAGTCCTTGAGTGTTAACATAGTCGATATAACGGACGTCGAGTGCGAACAACCATCTTTCAAATCCCGTATAGGCTGTCCCGACTGAGAGAATCAGTGGCAAATCAACATCGGCGGTTAATTGCCTTGGAGCCCCGTTAGCATCTGTGCTCTGGAACTCAAAGGTTTCCATCCAGGTTGGACTTTTTAGCGAAATGCCATACTGCCAGCAAAGATTGGGTTTGTAGAATGCACCTACTTGAAAGCCTGCTCCCCAGTGATAGCGGGTAGCGCGGCCCGATGGATACGTTCCGTTAGCGTTCGGGGAGTCAAATACAAACGGTTGAACACCCAATTGCCCTGTTGTTATCGTCGGCCCAGCTGCAACCGACAATGTGTCGGTGAGCTGGAAAGCTCCCACGGGTGCAAACTGTATGAAGGATGCTTCCGACGAGACGAGCCCCAGTCCAAATGGTGGCGGTGCGAGAACAGGATTCGTCGGATCAGAGTTAAGATTTGTTTTAAATCCCGCAACGCTGTTCATCCCCAAGCCGATGGTTATGTAAGGGTTGCTCGTTTTATGCACCCAGCCAAAATTTGGAATCGGAAAAGCGCCTGACTCACTCCTTGTTTCGCCGGCAAAAGGCCCGACACTCGATCGCACTTCCTGATCGGCAAACAATAAATCAAGTCCCATTCCCATCTCATTGGATGGAAGCTGAGTGATCGTCGCCGGGTTCCAATAGATTGCGCCGATAGCATCGATAGGCGCAGCCGTCGAAGCTCCTCCCATGCTGCGATTAACAGGGCCAGCAGCGGAGACAATCAGGCCTTGTGCGGCCAAATCTCTTGAGCCAGCAATCGTCAGAAATAGAGCAATGAGCCAGCCACTTTTCAACCGCATGTGTGATTCCTCATATTAGGGTGTCACTCGACTGAATCGGAAGTGTTCGAAGGCTGCGGAGAGCCGATTGTGCGCCAACTTCGGCAGTTTATTTCAAAGCAAACCTAGACTACCCAAACTGCGCCTTCGGGTAGTTTCGGATTCTTGACATAAATCGCCGCTCACGTCGCTCTTGCATTGAGGCAAGTGTTTTTGAAAATTCATTCGAAAAACTGCTACATCTCAGCCCGAACCACGCTTGGTATTGATATAGACCATGTTCAGCAACTCTTTGGGGGGAATAGTCATGAGCGGCTTGATTCGAAGACGAGAAGTCCTATGTAACACGTTCACCGTTATTCGTGCGTTCGGATTCCGCGTCTACTTCGGTTGCCTTCTAGCCCCACGTGGCTCGACGTTTCTATCCATCGTCCATGCCTACGGTCGGATCTAAATTGGTTGGCTGACGCGATCTGGCTAATTATGGTTTTATTCAAGCCTCACCAATTTGCCTTTTCGCTGACGATGTGCTTGTAGTCCCATTGGATCAGTTGGATTCCCTTAGTTATCGACGAAGAACCGTCGTTTCGATTTCAGTCAAGTCGTTGTAAAAGATCAATGCGTCTTTTATTTCTTGCCGACGCCCTAGTGGAGCGTCAAGATCAAATCTTAGGATCAGCCGGAGTGCGCTACCGAGAGCGTTCCGCTGAGAAACATTGAACGGATAGTTGTTAGTGCAGTGGTTCAGTCTTATCAGCCGGAAGGCGTTAGAGAGCGTCCCGCTTACGATAATGGTCGTTACGTTAGTTTAGTCTTATCAGCCGGAAGGCGTTAGCCGACGGCTTTCAAGCTAGCAATTTACCGCTTTTTGCCTTTTTAGTCACTATCACCGTAAGATTGTATGAGGCCTCAAGTTGTGTAATCTTTACGGAGTAAATGCGATGGCG
>JANNNN010000854.1:0-3711 GCA_031398555.1 Planctomycetia bacterium
CCCAAAATCTAATCTGGACAGAGCACTAGTCGCTCGAGCGGTCAGTTGGGTTATGATTGAGAATCTTCTTGTCACGATACGCTCAATCTGCATTGGAAACGTTAGATGCCCGACTCGACTGTTGAAGCGAAGAACTTAATCGGTGATCGTTGGACTGTTGGGCTTGGAGATGCCTTTGAACGCCGAACGCCTGCTGGTGACCAAGTTGTCTGCGCGGGGCACATGGCAAGTGTTGAACAAGTCGATGAAGCCATTGAGGCAGCCCATGTCGCGTTTGGCTCGTGGAGTGAATTGCCGCTGAATGATCGATTTGCCATCGCGCGACGGTTTGCGGAGATACTCAATCTAAAGAAGGAAGAGTTATCGCGGCTGATCTCGATCGAAGTCGGCAAGCCGCTTTGGGAATCTAGAACCGAGGTAGGTGCAGCAGTCGGCAAAGTTTCAAATTCCATCGATGCAATTCTTAAACGCCGCTGGACGACCACCGAACAGATCGGATCCTATGTCGCCGTTACTCGTTTTCGACCCCACGGTGCGATGCTTGTCCTTGGGCCGTTCAACCTGCCCGCACATTTGCCTGGGGCACATATCGTTCCAGCTTTACTGGCCGGCAATACAATTGTTTTCAAGCCTAGCGAACTTGCTCCGTCGGTCGGTCAATGGTTGGCTGCGGTTTGGCGCGAAGCCGGTTTACCTAGCGGTGTTTTAAACCTTGTTCATGGCGCGGCTCCCGTTGCCATTCACGCCGCGCAAAGTCCTAACATCGCTGGTGTGCTGTTCACTGGCAGCGAACGAGCGGGCGCGAGCTTGCATCGATCGCTGGCTGGTCAGCCCCAAAAAATACTCGCCTTGGAGCTCGGTGGCAACAATCCGCTGGTCGTTCAGCGTTGCAAAGATGTTCATCGAGCGGCGATTACAGTCATCAATTCTGCGTACATCACATCCGGTCAACGATGCACTTGCGCCCGTCGCTTGATCGTTGTTGGTCAAGCCATGTGTGACCGGCTGCTCGATAAGCTCAAAGAAATGCTACCGCTCGTGCGAGTCGCTGATCCAGTTTCTGACCCTCAACCGTTCATGGGTTCACTCATACACGCAGCCGCCGCGCAGAATATGCTCAATGCTCAGACGAAGCTTGTTTCTGCTGGCGCTGAAGCTGTCGTCACAATGCAAACTGTCGGAGATCATCCCGCGATGCTTAGTCCCGGTCTACTGCGTTCTGATGCGCGATTGCTCGACGACTGTGAGCACTTTGGTCCGATGTTAACGGCACATGTTGCAAGCGATCTCGATGAAGCGATCAAGCTTGCCAATGCGACTCGCTTCGGGCTATCCGCGGGCTTCTTAGGTGACCATGTCGACGACTTTCATTACTTTCTGCACCGAGTTCGAGCTGGCATTGTGAACTGGAATCGGCAAACAACGGGTGCTAGTGGAAAGCTACCGTTTGGCGGCATCGGTCAGAGCGGCAATCACAATCCCAGCGGCTTTTTTGCAGCCGACTATTGTTCTTTTCCAATGGCTTCGCTGGAGAGTCATGACTTGGCTGAGGCGGATAGTTTGTCTCCAGGGTTGGAGCGGTTGCAAAAAGAATGAGAAGAATGGGAAGGATAAGTGTAATGGGAGTTATCGAGTTTTAGCTGTTTGGGTGTTGGTTTCGGTAGTTTAGCCTGGCCTTTGTCATTACCCTTGGCCCCCAAACTGCTGGTTCGCTCTTTGGCGATTATACCGCTTCCAAGTCGGCGATTTAGGCCGTTTTCTAACTGCCGGTTACGGCAAATCTGCCAATGGATTAGAATATAGGTTCTTTAACCGACGGCTAGAAATACAGGAAATCGCATGTTGACGCGGGCACAATTGGATACCGAAGGGCTTTTACGCGAGCTGATGGAACAGCGGATTTTGTTGCTGGATGGGTCCATGGGGGCACTGATCTTCCAGAAGAAAGTTGCTGAGGAGGCCATTCGCGGAGAGCGTTTTAAAGATCATCCAGCTGACCTTTCGAAACAAACCGACTTGCTGGTGCTCACGCAACCGGACATCATTCGCAGCATCCATGCTGAATATTTGAACGCCGGCTCCGATATCATCGAGACCAACACGTTCAACGCCAGTGTGATTGGCATGGCTGAAGCGAAGCTGTCTGATATTGCCTATGAGATTTCTAAAGCCGGTGCCGAAGTGGCTCGCTCAGCCGTGGAAGAGTGCTTGAAGCGAGATCCTTCGAAGCCGCGATTTGTAGCAGGCAGCATGGGGCCTACTGCAGTTCAGTTGTCGATGAACGCCAAGGGCGATCCAGCCACGCGGCCATTTTCGTTCGAACAGATGGTTGCCAGCTACGAAGTGAATATCGACGGACTGTTAGACGGTGGAGTCGATCTGTTATTGCCAGAAACGTCGTTCGACACATTAAACTTCAAGGCGTGTTTGCTGGCGATTGAGAACGTGTTCGCGCGGCGCGGTCAGCGCTGGCCGGTCATGTTGTCGGCGACTGTCTTCGAAGGTGGTGTTACTTTAACTGGTCAACAGTTGGAAGCATTCTGGGTTGCTGTCTCGCACTTCCCGATGCTAACTGTCGGTCTGAACTGCGGATTGGGCGGCGACAAGATGCGGCCTTATCTAGAACGACTAGCGAACGTATCGGACTCATTCGTCAGTTGCTATCCGAATGCTGGATTGCCCAATGCACTCGGCGAGTTCGATGAGACGCCTGCACGCATGGCGGGCTTTGTGCATGATTTCGCCAAACAAGGTTGGGTCAATGTCGTCGGCGGTTGCTGCGGCAGCACACCGGCCCACATCAAAGCGATCGGTGAAGCGGTCAAGAATGTGACGCCTCGCAAAGCTGTGAAGCGGAATCGCATGTCACAATTTGCAGGCAACGAACCGCTCGTCTTCCGAAAAGACAATCCGTTCCTAATGATCGGGGAACGCACCAACGTCACCGGCTCACGCAAATTCGCGCGACTGATTAAAGAAGGCAAATTCGAAGACGCGATTCGAGTCGCTCGAACACAAGTTGAAAACGGCGCGAACGTCATTGACGTCAACATGGACGAAGGGATGCTCGATGGCGCTGCCGCGATGAGCACCTTCTTGAACCTTGTCGCGCACGAGACTGAAATCGCTCGCGTACCACTGATGATCGATAGCTCCAAATGGGAGATCCTCGAAGTCGGTATGCGTCACTCGCCGGGCAAGTCGATCGTCAATTCTATCAGCTTAAAAGAAGGCGAAGAAGAGTTCCTTCGCAAAGCCAAATTTATTCACCAACACGGTGCTGCCGCGGTGGTCATGGCGTTCGACGAACAAGGCCAAGCCGCAGACTACGAAAACAAAGTTCGCATCTGCAAACGAGCTTACAAAGTACTGACCGAAAATGGTTTCCCGGCTGAAGATATCATTTTCGATGCAAACATCTTGACCGTCGGAACAGGCCTGCCGGAACATGCAAACTATGCCGTCGACTACATCGAAGCGGTCCGTACGATCAAGAAGGAGTGTCCTGGTGCACGGACAAGCGGTGGGGTGAGCAACGTGTCGTTCTCGTTCCGCGGCAACGATACCGTGCGCGAGTCGATGAACGCAGTCTTCTTGTTCCACGCGATCGCCGCGGGACTCGACATGGGGATCGTCAACCCGGAAATGCTCGAAGTCTACGACGAGATTGATCCAGAACTGCGTGACCGAGTGGAAGATGTGTTGCTGAAT
>JANNNN010000925.1:0-2755 GCA_031398555.1 Planctomycetia bacterium
GAACTGTTCGAAGGACAAAGGCAACTTTGGTTCACTTCAAACTAGGTCGAAGTGTTGGTAGAAAATTTTGCCGTCCTTACGTAGTCCGCTCCGTTTAAAGCTATCGAAGCAATGCATCTATCGGCTAAGTCTTCATATTCGCTTAACTGGACAGTCTAGGTAAATTGTACTAGCTCAAATTCTTCCGGTACGCACGGTCTAAGATCTGTACAGTGTGCAAAATCGCTACTCGGTCGTTGCGATTTCGTAAATGTTTTTCAATCTGCACTAAACAACCAATGTTGCCAGAAACCACCACGGACGCACCCGTGTCGAGCACCGCTTGAGCCTTCCTAACCCCCAATTTACCGGCGATTTCAGGTTGCTCTATGTTGTATGTACCGGCTGAACCACAGCAAGTGTCCGCATCGGGCAAACTAATCAACTCGAGCCCCGGAATTCGTTCAAGTAAACGACGTGGAGCAGCGCGAACTCCTTGAGCATGAGCCAAGTGGCAAGCGTCGTGGTAGGCCACACGTAGGGGGCTTTCGAGCGGCGGTATTTTCTCGAGCTGAATTTGGTCCAGATAAACAGAAATGTCCAAAGTCTTTTTAGCCAGCGCCGCAGCGGCCGATTCCATCTCAGTCCCACGCAGTAGCAATGCGTATTCGTGTATTGCCGAACCACAGCCAGCGGCCGTCGTCACAAAGTAATCCACATCATCCGGGATCGAAGCGATCAACTGACGCGCGAACTTCGCCGCTTCATCTCCTTGCCCGGTATGCCACGACAACGCCCCGCAACAACCCTGATGCGGTGGAATTACGACTTCGATACCATTAAGAGCCAAGACACGGACCGCAGATGCATTGATATCGGGCGCAAGTATTTGTTGAGCACAGCCAGCTTGCAATGCCACTCGACCAAGCCGCTTGCCAATCGCTGGAGTTAACTCAGGCAATCGTTGAGCAGGCGGCAGTTCGTCAGGTACTAGGTCCAACATCGGCCGCAGCGATTTCGGAGCCAACCACTTAAGCCCTTTAGTCAACCTCCCAAGCGTCGCGGCAACCTTGAATCGCTTCGGATACGGCAACGTCATTCTCGCCAGAATAGTTGCCAACGATCGCGGCTTGTTCCCTTTCTGACGCTGCTCGTCGCGATACGAACTGACCAAGTCGCCGTAAGGAACACCCGATGGGCAGTGAGTCACGCACGCTAAGCAACCCAAGCAGCGATCTATATGCAGGGCAGCATCCTTGGCCTCCAATTTGCCTTCAAGAACAAGTTTCATCAGGATGATCCGGCCACGTGGCGAATCTTGTTCCTGCTCTAACTCCTGGTAGGTTGGGCAAGCTGGCAAGCAGAATCCACAGTGGACACACGTCCCCACCGCCGCAGCCATATCCGCCCCGCGCGCACCGTGTTCTTCAGGTTTTATATCATGCAGCATATTTTACGTCGTTCAAGTGAATCCAAATTGCAACCCGTCGCTTAAGCATTTTACTTCGAGTGCGAAGAATTGGTAATCGGGAGCCGTGGTAGATGCCGCCAGCCTGTTGATGCCCCACATCTCCGATTTGTGTTGGCCCCTTGCCAGCTTGCCTGGCAAGAGCCAAGGTTTTTACAGTTAGAAGCTGACTTAACTTCTTTTTCAAAGCTGGTCGTCATTGATAACGGGAGCACGAGGCTCCTGCCGAGCTTCTCTTGACGCAAAAAATAGACTTCACTGTACTTGTGAACGTAGACTCGTGGCCCCTGGGCTTCTTCGTGGAACTAGAGGACGTCCTCAGGTACGATTGCGTCGAACTTGCTGACGAGATATGCTCGGCAGAGCCTCGTTCTCCCGATTTATTTTTTGCTACAGTATAGTCAATGCCTTTAAGTCAGCAGTCTCCAGCGGCGTCGAGTCCGTCACCCGATTCCGATGTCGACCTTCGCGGTGTTCACGTGTTGACTCTTCGCGAGGTGATTGGATTGGAGACAGGCGAAGAGACTGTTGAACGTTCCGGTGTGCACGATGGTCTGGAAATCGATTTGGTTACGCACGACGTAAAGAAATTCATGCAGCTGATGCATCGCCGAAACGGCTATGTGCTTGAACAATTGCTTTCGCCACTCGTTGAAATAACAACCCCAGAGCACGATGAGTTGCGGAGCCAGGCCGCTGAATGCGTTACGAAACATCACTCGCATCATTACCTTGGATTTGCCGCTACACAATGGAAATTGTTTAGTAAGGAATCGCCGCCCCGCGTCAAGCCGTTGTTATACGTCTTTCGTGTTCTGCTGACCGGGATCCATCTGATGCAAACTGGTAGAGTTGAAGCGAACATTTTGCGTCTCAACGATGAATTCAAATTGTCGTATATTCCCGACCTTGTGGCCCGCAAAACAACTGGCACTGAGAAAGGGACGCTCGACGCAGCGGATCTCGCCTATTTTGAGAGTGAATACTCGCGATTGACTGCCGAACTGGAGCTTGCGCAAGAAGCCTCAAAGCTTCCTGAGTTGCCCACTGCCGGTGCTGCGCTAAGTGACTTACTGCGGCGCATCCGTCTTGCAGAAAAGTAGTCGTTACACGAACTAGTGGCAGGTTTCGTATCTTAGACATCGAGACGGCGTACCTGGCCAGAAGACCAACGCTCCGGTTCACTGGCAAAGCCATTGGCACCCTGCAATGCCCTATCCGATTTCTCACGAAACCAGCAATTTGCTTTTGGTTAGAGACTACTGGATTTTCTGATTAATCGTTGTTGTAGTCGTAACTTCTTGAGGC